>SLFE01000075.1 GCA_007124415.1 Waddliaceae bacterium
AAAAATGGAAACAGCCAGCAATATTGAAAACGCGTCATATGTCCGGCTGCGGATGATAGAGCCTTGCTTTGTCAGCTCCATCACTCCGATGACCGATGCTAAGCTGGAGTCTTTAACGAGAGTAACCAGCTCGTTTCCAAGAGAAGGCATAGCTGTTTTAAAAGCTTGAGGAAGTACAATATGACGCATCGTGACTATTTTAGATAACCCTAAGGTATAAGCCGCCTCGATCTGCCCTTTGGAGACGCCGTTGATACCTGAACGGATGACCTGGCTGACATAAGCTCCGCTATTCAGTCCGATTGCAAAAGCAGCGGCCCAAAATGGAGGCACAAGCAAGCCGAATTGAGGTAATACGTAAAAGACGAAGAGAATCTGTACGAGCATTGGCGTGCCGCGAAAAAGGGTCACATAAACTGCGACACAATACTTAATGAACTTGATGTCGGAAGTTTCACCTAGCGATAAAATCGTACCCCAACAAATTCCAATAAAGGCTGCAATCCCTGCTATTTGCAGACTGATCACAGCGCCATCGACAAGAGCGGGCAAAGAGTCCCAGATGAGCGTCCAATCTATCATTGCAATTTCCACTTATGTTTCAATCTGTCCATCGTTCCGTCATTTTCCATGGCGTAAAGAGCGCTCTGAATATTCTCGAGCAATATTGGTTTGTTTTTTGAAACGACGATTGCGCAATTTTCATCGACGCCTTCGATAACATGGTACCGGTACATAGTGCTATCTTGATTTTCTAAAAATGAATTTACAGTACTCTCGGCTGTCACAAAAGCGTCGGCTCGACCATGCATAACAGCCAGGAAGGCGTCGGCAGGCGCAGACAAACGGATCAAATCGAGATCTCCTCTCTCTGTCAAGAAAAGATCGGCGGTGTATCCTTCATTAACGACGACAGTTTTCCCCGCCAAACTATCAAGCGTTGTGTTGTCTTGATTTGAGAGGGAGAAAATCACTAAGGGGTCGTGGCTGAGGTATGGCTCGGTAAAGGAAACACGTTTTGCACGCTCTTCGGTCCAGCTCATTCCGGCAGCGATAAAATCGACATTGCCGAAAGAGAGGTCGGGAATCAATGCATCAAAAGGCATATCCTTTAAAACGCAATTTTTTTTCAATCTTAGGCACACTTCTTTTGCCACATCAATATCGAATCCCACAATCTCGCCATTTTCGATAAAGGAGAACGGGACAAATTCGGAGTTGGTGCCGACGATTAGATCTTCAGAGCTATTCCTTGTTTCTTGCGGTTTATAAACAAAGAACAGGAGAGTCAATGAAATTAGAAATAATATTATTATATTTTTTTTCAAATGAATACCCCGTAAATTTTAAACATTAATTTTATACAAGTTCAGTTAGAAAGTCAATCCATAAATTATATCTCAAACCCTTGCGATTATTTCAGCGAAAATGTTTTTTGTATCTACGACTTTTAATCCGCACTCCCGTTGAAGAAAGCCGAACCGCTCGAACACCATGGAAAGCTCTGTACATCCAAGGAGAAGGTGAGTGATCGGACTGCCGCTCTCCTGCCTCGATTGACAGGCCCTGATAATCTCCAGGCAGGATTGCCGATCGCTTGGCCTCAGCCTGCACTCTTTTGCCTGCTGTATGATTCTTTGCACTTCCCTGCTTTCTTCCTCGGACACTTGAGCAAAACAAATATTTTTTAAAGCGAGCTTTTTTTGATACAACTGATGGTCAAATGCCTCTTTAGTACCGAGAATTAAATAACACTCATGAAAATCCTTCGGCAATTTCTCCACAACTTCATCGACTAAATTCAATAATTTCCCGCAGCACCGGCTTTTCCATGCTAAAAAAGAGACATGCGCCGAGTTGCTTGTCAGGTAGATTTTGCCGATGTCCGGCCGAGAGGCAAACGCTCTGACGCCTCCCAAGTACCTCAATCCTCTGGAAAGCTTTTCGCAAAGTGTGCGGGGAGGAGGCGATGAGTAAAGGTCTAAGCTGACTTTCTCCCTCTCCTCGCCTGTCAGGCGCCTTAAAGCCATTTCTATGATTTCCGAGTCGGAAATCGGTCCCATCCCTCCGAGTATTCCCACCGTTTTCACGCGACGGGCCCGCATTCCCCGAATTCGCAGATCAATCGTTGGACGCTGCGACTCTTCCGGAATGATTTTTGCAATTTCCCTCTGCAAATTTTGATAAAACGCGATTTTTGAAGGAGGGAAATCCACCAATGTCATCGTCATCGACGCACTTTTGATTCCTTTTTTGATTTCAAAGGTATCGATGATTCTGCGAGTCCAGTCCTCGGCGGTTTCATCATCATAGGGAGACAAAAGAGTTGAAAACAGCTCTTGGAGCTTTTCGAAACGGCGGCAGCCTTCAATCTTGCCGGCAAGGGCGAAAACACGATTTTTCAGAGGAAGGCTTTCCCGGCACGGCATTTGTTTTAAATAGTCGCAAATGTTTAAAACGATATGTTTTTTAGCCTCTAAGCCTACATAGATTTTTAGCTGTCCCGACAGCCGGGAGTGAACCCACGCCAGCAAAATAACAAACCATCCTGTGACGAAGCTTCGGCAAATTGCGACGCGGCAAAGGCGGGGGCTTTCTTGCTTTTGCAAAGGCGACCATGCGATTAAATAGCCGCTCGTGTGCAGATGCCGAAGGCGCTCTGCTATCATTGGAGCCACTCGGGCAAATCTCCGCTCGGCAAAAGAACACGCTCGCGCATCTGCCTGTGGAAAAGATAAGCGGGATTGTTGAAAGTGAAGTTTTTCCAGGTCCGGCTGTTAAGAGCGCTGACCTTGTGGGGATTCCCGTCGGAATCATAAACGGTTTTGCTCCTCCATGGAAGGAATAGAAAAATGACGAACCGCACAACAAATTTCTGCAAAAATTTAGGAAGAAAATTCGTGAGATAGACAAGAATGCCAAAAAGTCCTTTCGGATCGGAATCCAGCAACGACATCGTGAAAAAGTTCTCTCTTTCCAGTCCGACCCTTTCGAGCAATTCGTTCATTAATTCCTGCGACCAGGTAGAACAACTGTCGGGAAGGGCGGAAAACACAAAGTTTCCTTTCCTCGCTTGCAAAATGGATTGACGGATGTTTTCAGCAAACCAAAGAAAGACGCGCTCATTGACAACACGGGAAAACCGCGTCTGCTGCCTCCAGGGGTAAAAAGCGCTGTGATCATGGCTGACAACAACGGCGTCCATGGTATTTCCAAGCATTAGGAGCAAATCAAAAAAGGATGTGGGGAGGATGCGGGTAAATTTCCCCGGCGTGATTGTGAAATAGCCGCCCTCCTCGTCAGGAATGCAAAGCTCGATGAAGGAGTGGGCCCCGTTGAAATCGAGATCGGGATTTCTTCTCGAGGCCCGAAGCGCGATACCGAAATTGCTTCCGTCCAAATGATCCCCGTAAAGTTTTTTCGCCTCTTCAAGTGACAGTCTTTCGGTAACGGGTACTTGCCAAAACCATCGGTCTTTTTCAAGTTCGATGGGCTTGGGAACTCCTCTTTCATCCGTCCTCCCCCATTCCGCGGGATTCCAGTTTTCATAGCCGTTTTCAGAGATGATGAAATCAACCCAGTGCTTATGCTTTACTCTCATGGCGCGGTAGATATCTCGAAGAGTCGCTTTAAACCCATCTTGAAACTCGAACTCCTTGGTCTTGTCCCATACTTTGACCTGTTTCGAGAAAAGCGTGCCATCGTGCATCGCATAGACCGGATAGGACAGATATTTCAACCCATGCCTTGCGTCGACGGACATACGAAGCTTGCGGGCCCCCATCTTCGAAAAAGCGGGAGAGACGCGCAGCTTCTCGAAAAGTTCCATCGTTTTAGGAAATAGGACGAACTGAGCGACTCTCATGCGGTCGCGTATCGTCCAGTTGAAAAAACGGTTGCAAAGGCTTGGATCTTTGAGAAGCAGTCTGGAAAATGCCGGATGGCAACGGGCAAGCTCATCAATCATTTGCTGATCTTCTCCCTGCCAGCTGCGGACGTCGAAATGCCGCTGCTTATCCTTCCATTTCATCGCCGCGGTTAAAAGCTGAAGCTTTTCGTCATCCGAAAGAGGCCTTTCTTTTCCTACTTCCGCCCGGTACTTTAGGCCGCACAGCCTCTGCTGCACGAGCCGCATGACCTTTTCAGCCTCTGCGGACTGGCAGCCGCTCAGTTTTTCGGTGATCAAATTCCCCGCCTTGATCCAGTTGGAATCGGAGACAACGCGGTAGGATTTTTCAATTTGGTCGATCGCCTGATAAAAAGTTTTTGCGATGGATATCAGCCGTTTTTGATTGGACCAATACCAGCAAGACTCGTCGAAACGCCCCTTGCCCTTGCCGATAATGGGTTTATCGTGCTCCAAAGAGTGTATCAATCGCGGCAAATGGGATTCGACATGG
>SLFE01000067.1 GCA_007124415.1 Waddliaceae bacterium
ACTCATATTGCTCACCTTTATACCTCCTTTTTGCATCACGCTTGTCGATCCCAGAGCCTTTTTGACCGGCCTGGAATTTGCCGGAGCTTTCGGAGTTGTCGTGCTGCTCGGTCTTTATCCTGCGCTTATGGTATGGAGGGGGCGTTACCACGGGAAATTCAATCCCGACACCCCTCACAGTGATACGCCCGGTGGAAAGTTTGCCGTTTTAGCGGCGATTGCCATTTCATTAGCAATTATCGGAACGGAAGCCGCCATTCAAGCAGGCCTGCTCTCATAGCTCGTCTATCTTTGCGGCCAGGATGAAATCGCTTTCGGTCAACCCGTCGATTTTGTGCGTCCACATGGTGATCTCAACCTTGCCATAAGCTAAGAGTATGTCGGGGTGGTGCCCTTCTTCCTCGGCCAGAGCGCCGATTTTGACTGTGAAGTCGAGAGCTTGCTGAAAGTCCGGAAAACTGAATTCTTTTTTCAGATGATGTTCGTCGACAACGCTCCACTCTTTGTTCAGCTCCTCTTGAAGCTTTTTGAGTTCCTTGCCTTTCAAAGGCGGGACTCCCCCCTTGCAAGGCACGCAATGTTTTTTGCTTAAGTCACAAGTCATATAAAAAATCCTCGATTTCTTTGTCGCCGATGTGCGGTTCATCATAAGCGACGTTGTCTAGTTTGCCTTCATTTAGAAATGTTTCCAATCGCTTGACCTCTTCATAAAGGTGCTCGAATGAGTCTATCACAAAAAAGAGGGGCTGAAAAGAATCGATTTGAAAGGATTGATTGACAACCCATTCCAGGCGGAAAGGATAACGTTGAGCGTCCCGCGACTCAGTTGCATATTGAATTTCTCCCGCTGAACTCAAGATGCCGCTTCCATAAACGCATAGGCGGCTGCCCTCTTTCATCAAGCCGAATTCGATTGTAAACCAGAAAAAGCGGGCCAAGGCTTTTAAGTTGCTTTTAACTTTAGCGATCTGTTCCTCTCTGCTTGAAATGTGCGCATGCCGTTTTGCGACAGAGCCGGCAAGAGAGCCGCACTTAACCAAAATATCGGCAAAAACAGGATCGGTGTGCATGGGCACATGACCTGCGATGTCATGGAAAATATCCGGTTCGGGAAGGTATTCGAGTTTTTTGCCGTCCCTGATCGTAATCGTTGTCGGAAACTGACGGTTTTTGAGGCACTCAAAAAAAAGGTAGGGGGGAACATATCCGCTAACCGGTTTTGCTTGAAAGCCTGTTAAAGGTTCTAAAAAGCGATTGATGTCTTCTAATTTGGGAATTTGACGGGGTGAAAGAGAGAGGTGTTGAATCCCTTCTAAAAACTTCTCATTGGCGTGCTTTTCCCAAAGCGGCATGATGTTGTTATATAATTTTGTCCAAACTTTTTGGTTTTCTTTGCTGTAGAGTTCATAGGGTTGGCGTATGAACAGTTCTCCGTTTTTTTTAGCCTCTTCGATAAAAGGGGCTTTTGTGGTCGTCAGCCCGCGGACCAAGATTTTGCCTGCCATAGTGAAAACCTCAATATGGATATTTAATTTCTTTCTAAGGCAGGCACCGGGGAATGTACAGCTTAGAATAATACTGCGGCGATAATTCTTCTTAAAAAGCTTAGGTTGAGGATGATGGTAGTGTCTTTTTAATCGAAAGGATTCGATAAGTGAATCTCGTGCCCACACCCGCGACCGTGCCCGCGCCCGTGCCCGTGCCCGATTTAACTATGCTGTAATTAGCATTGCTTGATATAACTAAAGCTCTGAATATGAGCAAATACTTTGATCATGAAAAACTGGACGTTTACAAGGCAGCGATTGCATTTGTGGTTCTAGCTGACGAGATGAGTAGAACTCTACCGCTCTCCAAAACTTATACAAACTTGCTCATAGTTGAGCAAACTTGATCGATAAATTTTGGTCGACGACTATCACGTCATCGTTTGAATTTCTTGACGCTGCAACAGTGTTGCGGCATTGCCCCCGCAAAGTGGCAACCACTCCACTAGGCAATGCACGCCAAGCCCATCGCTCTTGTGAAGCGAGGCCCGAGCAAGGCACTAAATTTTCTATGTTAAGGTCCCGCAGAACTCTTATTAAACCATTCTTAGCTGCATTTTCATCTCTGATGTGGTATGAATAGCAGCCAGGGCAATCCCAATGTCTAATTTCGGGAGATAATCCCCCTTCTACGACATAGCCGCAAGAATGGCATGTGCGCGTAGTCCCTTTCTCGTCAAATTCATGAAATTGCTTCCCCGATTTTAACGATACCCATGAAAGGACTTCTTTAAAGCGTCCGATAAGGGATTGATTATTCATGGAACGACGCATTGCTTTTGTTTCACCTGTTCCGTCCGGAGCATAATCTCCGATGGCAACAAGATCGTATTGCTTATAGAGGGCTTGCGCAATGGTAAATAGAAAGGTCTTAGTCTGGTCACGACGCTTTCTTCGCAAGTTCTCTATTTTTTCATTAAATTTTTTCCATCTTCTGGAGGGTATCCAGTAGGAGTTGTAGTCTGTTATCCGCTTTTGTGATTTTCGTTTACATCGGTCGCGTTTGGCAATGAGCTCATCTAAGCGTCGATCGGTTCTTTTAAGCCATGAAGGGGAGCTGATTTCAATAGACTGTTGATCGGTGGCGACGCCATAAGCAAGGTTTTTATGATTGGGGTCAAGGGCAATGGCTTTGGTTACTTTTTTTGGGGCGGGCAGGCTTAAGCGTACAGTAAAGACAGCATAGAACTTGCCGAGTTGCTTCACGATGCGAAGGTTGCGGATTTCTTTGCCCTTTAGGGGTTTTGTCTCTTCAAGAAAAGTGGAAACATAGCGTTGTTTCTTATCGATTCCTCTGCCTAAAGAGAGGATGAGGGAACTGCCTTTTAGACGATAACCTTTATTCGGTTCATCATACAGGAGGGAAAACCAACCCTCGCTCCAGCTACGGAAGCGGGGCCAGCCGGTATCCTTATTTTTTCGTTTGCCTTTGCGAGACTTTTGATAGGTCTGAATGGCGTTGCTGAGTCGCAGCGCCGCATTTTTTAAAGGGGAGGAATGGACAACCTTGAGGAAGGGCTTTTCTTTTTTGAGCGGTGGTATAAGATTGCGCAGCCCTCGTTCTGTATACAGCACTTTAACAACTTCGGGGTTTTGTGTATTTCGATACTCGTCCCTTAATGCGTTTGCGCGATCGAGAAGCTGGTTGTACAGCCAATTGCAGATACGGGATTGACCGTCCAAAATTTCTTCTGATTCGAGAGAAACATTTAAGGGAATCTTAATAACTGCTGTTTTTTCATGATCGCGCATTTTCGACAGCCTGTTTCATATCTCCAATCAACTTTTTATTTTTTCGGCTTCTGCTCCCATAAAGGCGAGCCGAAAATACAGTGATAATCTCCAAAACGTCTTGAGCAAGCTCCTCCTCAAAAGAGGGCTCGTCTCCTTTGTTGATTATGACAACTTCGACTCCTTTCTCTTCACAAATAGAGAAAATAAGTTCAGCGCCAAACCTCAACAATCGGTCTTTATGTGTCAGAACCAAACGTCCGACAGTTCCTTCGATAATACCTTCCAACAATTTTTTTAGCCCCTTTTTTCTGTAATTCATCCCTGAACCAAGGTCTGCAATTACTTCAAAAGACCATCCTTGCGAAGCGCAGTAGATTGACAGCATTTCCTTTTGTCTTTCAAGATCGCTTTTTTGATCATGGCTGGATACGCGGGCATAAGCGAGTGTTTTTCGATTTTTGACTTCCGGTTGACGTTTCTCATGTGCTATTTTGGATAATTCATACCGGCGCTGTCCGCCCGATGTGCGCTGCGGAGGCTCTATACGTCCTTCTCGTTCCCACCTGCGAAGTGTTTGAGAAGAAACACCAAGCCATTTTGCAGCTTGTCCGATTGTCATAAACTTGCTCATACTGATAATATATGAGCAAGTTTAAATAAGTTTAAGGATAACTGTTAAAACCCCGTGGAAGAGCATACCTTGCTGATCAATTACAACGGGCTGCAACTTCTGTACCTCTTAATATAGCTGAAGGTGCTGGAGAATATTCGAGCAATGAGAAGATCAGATTTTACAGAATGGCAAAGCGGTCGGCAACTGAATGCGCTAGCATATTAGATATAGGCAATAAGTTACAATTGCTTGATCAACAGTTAGTTATGAAAGGACGGGATCTTCTGCTCCGTATTGTGGCTATGCTAATAAAACTTTCACAGTAACTAGTACATAGTTAATAAAGTTTTTACTATTAGGTGACGCAAGATTCGCCGTCCTGTTGATGACGTGGAGACCGAAGGAAACTTAGTAAAGTTTTCGAGGTCGAACGTCGCAGCAGGACGGTGAAGACTGTGACAGATAATAGCAAAAACTTTTTTAA
>SLFE01000033.1 GCA_007124415.1 Waddliaceae bacterium
CGCGTGGATGCACTTAAAAAAGCGTATGAGATAACGAAAAAAGAGCAGGGGCTGACCGAAGAAGACATACAAAAGACGATGAGGGAAAACCGCGACCGGCTTTCGGAAAAGGACCAGCGGCTTCTCGATAAAATCGCAAAGATGAGAAGCGAGGCCAAACTCAAGCATGATATGGTCGAGAACGCGGTTGAGCAGGAGAGGCGCAAGAAGGTCAAATCAGGACGCATGTTCAAAAAAGGCAAAAAAAGAAAGAGCAAAGCTCAAAAATCCCTTTCTATCAGCTTTCGCAAGGGCTGGAAGAAACTTTGATGGAAAATCAGCAGCAGTTCGAAAAAAATCTCAATTTTTTTGCGAGCGGAAACCCGCGGCACGCGATCCGCGCGGGGGAGGTCGATCCGGCAGCTCCTATCGATTATGACGCGGAGAAATGGTTTCAAGGCCTGCCGCTCAACCACCAGGACGTTCTCTATATATTCGGTATAGACTCAGGCCAGGCCTACGAAGCGGCCAAAGAGTGGCTTGGAGGCAATCCTTGCCGGCATATTGTGTTTTTAGAAGACGATATACGGAGGATTCGCCGCTTTCTTGAGGAAAAAAACGCTGAGGATCTTCTCCTCAATCCCCGCTCCCACATCTTCGCTTTTTCCGAAATTTCCGAAGAAGATCCCCTACTCGATCTTCTGGCTTGGAGTTTCACCCAGCAGCAAATCTTTTTCGCTCCGCTGCCTCATTATCGGGACCGACGATCAGCTGAATGCCGCATGCTCGAGCAGCTTATACTTTACGAATCGGCCCATAAAAATGAAATCATCGACGAGTATATGAAATACGGGGTCGTCTTCTATCGAAACTTTTACCACAATTTAATGCAGCTGCACAATTGCTACAGCGGCAACAAATTGTTTGGTCAATTTCAAAATGTTCCGGCCATTATATGCGGAGCCGGCCCTTCTTTGAAAAAAAATATTCATCTTCTTAAAGATCTTAAGGAAAGAGCTTTGATTCTGGCAGGAGGATCGTCGCTGAATGCGCTTTGTAAAGAGGGCATCCTGCCCCACTTTGGGGCGGGGATCGATCCCAATCCCACCCAGTATTACCGGTTTATGGGCCATTCGGTTAAAAATATCCCTTTTTTCTTTCGGCCGAGGATGAATTATAAGGCATTTCGATCGTTGACCGGCCCCCGCCTCTATATCAACGGCGCGGGAGGGTACGATACCGCCGAGTGGTTTGAAAGAGAGCTGGGCATCGAGGGCAGCATACCAGACGAAGGACACAATGTCGTCAATTTTTGTACCGCTATTGCAAGCGAGCTTGGCTGCAGTCCGATCATTTTTGTAGGGATGGATCTGGCTTATTCCGATCTCAAATCCTATGCGGAAGGGGTGGTCGATGATCCAAGCGTCACCGAAGAGCAGCTCACTCAAACAGGGCTCTTTGAAACTTCGGCCGTCGTCCGCAAGGATATTTACGGCGACAAGGTTTATACGATGTGGAAGTGGATTGCAGAATCGGTCTGGCTGTCGGATTTTGCGGAAAAATACCCGGACTTGACGATCATCAATGCCACCGAAGGGGGGATTGGGTTTGAAGGGATTCCCAATGAGCCCCTGACGGATGTAATTAAAAAGCATTTGCAGAAAGAATATCCTTTCGATAGTGATATTCCCTCGAAAATCGAGCAGGCCGCCATGCCGCATGTCAGCTGTGAAAGAGTTTTAGCCTCTGTCCACAAGCTCAGGAAAAGCCTGGAGCGATGCGTTGAAGCATTCGATGTCTTGATCGAAGAAGGCAATCGCATTCAAAAGCTAGTGGAGGTGGGAGATATTCCCGAAACGATGCAGACCGGCCTGCAGGCGCTGACTGAAACAGAGCTTGCCGAAGAGCCTGCGTATGAGGCCGTCCTGGAGATTTTCAATACCATGTTCTCCCACATAAAGCAGCGGGATTATCAAAGCGCTAAACTTGAAAGGGACGAACGGAAAAGGAAAATCAAGCATCTGGAGCTTACGGACGAAAAGTATCTTTTCTTAAGACAAGTTGCCGAGGCCAATCTGATCCTTATTCGCGAGGCTCTTAATTCGTGAGTCATTCCAGCTCGTACTCTCGAATCTTGTCGTGGAGGAGGTCTTCGGGGATGCCGAGGGTCTTGGCTGCCTTTTTCGGATTTCTGTCGCTGGAGTGCAGCGTCTCGATAATCAGCTGTTTTTCAAGTTCTTTGAGTGTCATTCCTCTCAAGAGCTGCTTATCTTTTCTGGAAGGGGAGGGCATTTTGTCGGCGGAAATATAAATATCTTCGACTCCGATTTTGAGGTTGTCGGATTTCATGGTGACGATGGCCCGCTCGATCACGTTCTGCAGTTCCCTGACATTGCCGAACCAGGGGTAGTCCATAAGGAGTTTTTTGGCCTCGGCAGTCAGCTCTTTGATTCTTCTGTTGTTTTCCTGGCAAAGCTGCATCACAAAATATTCGCTCAACGGGATGATATCTTCCTTCCTTTCCCTGAGAGGGGGGATATAGACGGGGATGACGTTGAGGCGGTAAAAGAGATCCTCCCTCATATACTTGTTTTCGATCAGTTCGTGAATATCCCTGTTGGATGTGGAGATCATTCTGACGTCGACTTTGATCGGATTGGTCCCTCCGATTCTTTCAAACTCTCTTTCCTGGGTGACCCTCAGAAGCTTGGCCTGCAAAGAGTGTGGAATCTCAGAAATTTCATCAAGAAGGAGCGAGCCGTGGTTTGCCAGTTCAAATCTGCCGAGCCTTTTGGCGCTGGCTCCGGTGAAAGCGCCCTTTTCGTGACCGAAAAATTCCGATTCGATAAGCGTTTCGGGTATGGCCGCGCAATTGACTTTGATAAAGGGTTTGTTCGAGCGGTGCGAGAGGTTGTGAATCGCATGGGCGATCACCTCTTTGCCTGTTCCCGACTCGCCATGGATAAATACGCTGGCATTGCTTGCCGCCACTCGTTTGACGACCGCCAGGATTTCCTGCATGGCCGGGCTTTCTCCGACGATTTGCGATGGGACATTATTCGTCTTTTCCTTTAAATAGTCATTTTCTTCTACCAGTGAATAATGTTCGTTAGCTTTTCCGAGGATCGCCTCGACAGTATCGGCTGCGAATGGCTTTAAAAGGTAGTTGTAGGCTCCCAGGCGCATCGCCTGTACCGCGTTTTCGATGCTTCCGTAAGCGGTAATGACTACTATGATTGTTTTTGGAGATATTTGCTTTGCTTTCTTTAGAAGGTCGAGTCCGGACATTTTGGGCATTTTCATATCGGTGAACACAAGATCAATTGTCTGGTCCCGGATGATCTCGAGCCCTTCCTGCCCGTTTGACGCTTCAAATGTTTTGTATCCCAGACGCTGAAGGGTTTCAATTAAAAACTTTCGAATTAGTTCATCGTCGTCAACGATGAGTATATTTTCAATTTTCATGCAGCCTCGGTATGGTAAGAATAAATTTAGCTCCTTTTCCCTCTTCGGAGGATATGTCAATTTTTCCGTTATGGGCGTCGATAACTTTTTTCGCTTCCGCAAGTCCGAAGCCGCCGGCGCCGGCTTTGGTGGAAAAGTAGGGGCGAAAGATTTTTTTTAGATTTTTTTCTTCAATCCCGCATCCTGTATCCTCTATCACTATCCTGATGTTGATATCAGTTTCTGTCAATGAGATAGTAATAGAGCCTTGTTCTTCAATGGCTTGAGCTGAATTTAAGATAACATTTGCAAGAGCTTGGCTCAGGTGCTTCGAATCCACTGAGGCTGTGACGCTCCCGCGGGGGGCATTGAAAGATATTTTCGCTTTATCCTTTACGGAATCATCGGCTTGCACATTTTTCACAAGATCTTTGATGAGGGCTTTAATATCCGTTTCCTGAAGATCAAGGGGCTGAGGGCGTGAGTACTCGAGAATTTGGCCTAGAGTGCGGTTCAGCTCATCTACGCCCTGGATGATATTTTGAATCATGCGGAGTTTTTGCGGATCGTCCTTAAGGTCGTTTTGCAGCAATGAAGCGAATCCTTTTATTCCTCCCAGGGGGTTGCGGATCTCATGGCCGATCGTCGATGAGAGCTCTCCTAGATCCAGCAGGCTGCGCTTCCTTTCGGCAATTCGCTCTATTTGCCGATTGCGCGTGATATCTCTGATCAAGACGATCACCCCTTCGGGTTCGGTTTTCCCTTCGGCGTAAATCACCTTGGGGTCAACTTCCAAAATTCTTTCTTGAGGCGCTCCGTTTTGAGCGGCGGCGACGACATCTTTTGGCGACGGGATTGCTTTCCCTTCGATCGCATCTGCAAAAGTGAACCCGAGATCAAGGTTTTGAAACACCTCGTCGAATTGCATGTTGAGCGCATCGCCGATCTTTTTGTTCAGCATCTTTTCCGCGGCAGCATTGAACAGCAGGATTTTTCCCGCTTGGTCAATAAAGAGAAGGCCTTGGGGCATGTGGTTGAATACGAAATAGAGCCGATCGTTCGGCCTCTCTTCCGTTATTTTACTGAAACTCTTGATTTTAGGGTCGTTCATAAGGGTATCAACTTAAATATTTCCTTACTCTTTATTGTGTGCTTTTCGGTGTTTTTTAAACAAGCAAGGTTGCAAAAAATAGGAGATATGTGAAATAATTTCATCTTACAGACTTAAAATTGACAGGAGAAGTAATGAGTCGTTTTACAGGAGCTAAAAATCGCGTCGCCCGCCGTTTCGGAGTCAATATCTTCGGACGCAAGCGCAACCCACTGATTCACAAGCCCAATCCGCCGGGGATGCACGGCGCCAGACGTCGCAAAAAGTCTGATTTCGGACTGCAGCTTGATGAAAAGCAAAAGCTTAAGGCCGTTTATGGCATGCTGACCGAAAAGCAGCTCGTTCGTTACTACAAAGAGGCGGAGCAAAAAGCCGGAACGACAGCCCACAATCTGATCGAGCTTCTCGAATGCCGTTTGGACTCGGTTGTCTATAAGCTCGGCTTTGCAACGACCATTTTCGGCGCCCATCAGCTCATTTCCCATGGGCATGTCCAAGTGAACGGAAAAAAAGTCGATATCCGCTCATTTCAGGTAAAGCCGGGAATGAAGGTGTCGATTAAGGAAAAGTCGCAAAAAATGAAAAGCGTCAACGAAAGCCTGGATAATCCTCAGAGAGAAGTCCCTGAGTATCTGTCGCTTGAACGCGAAAAGTTCGCCGGAACCCTTTTGGCCGTTCCCATGTTCGAACAGATATCCTTTCCTCTTGAGATCAACCTTCCGGAGATCTGCGACTTCCTAGCCCACACCACTTAAATTTTGATTCGGGAAGCAGTTTTTATACTGCTTCCTTTTTTCAACCCCTGATTGTGACCCTAACCCGCGGTAATAACATCTCTAGAAAATAATCATCTTTTCCATCTTCTTCGTCAGCCATGTCTAAAGACATGTCTTCCTCTGAAGCTGAAAAATCTAATCATTTTCTAGAGCGTTTCACCGCGGGTTAGGGCACAATCAGGGGTTCAAGCCTGAACTAAAACAGGCGATTTAGTTAATCGATACATCAGATAGCCGAAATTGAAAAAGGCGCTTAGGCTCGTCGAAAGGGCCACGCTTGCCGGTCCCCAACCCAAAACCAAAACAAAAATTGAGTTCAACGCCAGATTGCTCAGCATGGAGAGCACCGACCCTTGCATGGGGATTCGGTAGTTTTTTTGCGCATAAAATGCTGGGGCCGCGATGAGGATAAGAGTCATTGGCAGCAGGCCCGCAGCGTATCCCCAAAGGCAAAGGACTGTTTTCTCTGTTGCCGCTTGTCCAAAATCCCCATTGCCGTAGACAAGTTCGATAAGCTGACGCCCCAGAAAGAAAAGGGCCAAGGTGGCCGGCACCATCAGCAGGGCATTTTTTTTCATTGTGTCAAAGAGAATGCGGCGGTAGGCCGCGTAGTTGCCTTGCTCAAGAGATCGCGATAAAGGGGGGAGGGCGGCGCTTGAGAGGGCAATTCCAATGAGGGCGAGGGGAAGCTGTTGAAGACGTATGGCGTACCAGAGGAGCGCGGGCCCTTCGGGATCGGCAAAACGGGCGAAGAGGGGGTCGACGGCGCTGTTGATCTGGGTTGCGGCCACGCCGATGAGCGAAAGGGTGAAGGGGGCGTAAAACGATGTGATCGTTTTGGGATTCAAGCGGATGGAAAGCTTAGAAAGATAAGGCTTTAGGGATTGAACTGTCTGAGGGATGGTGGCGGCCCATTGGGCCAGGCAGGCGGCGTTGATCATAAGGGCCATCGCTGCAACGTTCCTAGTAGAGATGGCAGTGGCTATCCAGACAAGGTTGAAGAGGACGGGAGCTGCGCTGGAGACAAAATAGTGCTTTTCGCATTGCAGGAGGGAAAGGTTGAGCCCGTAGAGGCAAATGAATAGAAGGCTCGGAAGCATCATTACTGTCAGGCGGATGACTTGGCGGTTTCCCTCGCTCAAGGCCAAAGAGGGGGCGGCAAACCACAGGGCTCCCATCGCCGCTATGATCAGAATTGCCAGCATGGCAGCCAGGCTTAAGGCGAGGTTGCAGAAGAATTCGGCTCCTTTTTCCGGGTCTTTTTGCCTGATTTCTTCAAATTGGGGAACAAAAGCTGTTTGCAAGGCCCCTTCGCCGAAGATTCTTCTGGCCAGATGCGACAGGCGGAAAGCCAGCAGGAAGGCGGCGACTTCGGGGCTGACGCCGAATACCGCGGCCATCGTCGCATCCCTTAAAAGTCCTGTGGATCTGCTCAGAAGGGTTCCGCTAAAAAATTTGCTTGCTGAACGAAAGATGGATTGAGTATTGTCGGCCATTTGGATATAGGGTAGCCGATTTTATGTTTTTGCATCATTTAAATTCTCTGGGATTATTCAACAGGATCACAGAGGCGGAGTTGGAGCGGACCCGGAGGCGGCTTCAAAAGATTCGCGAAGAAACGCTGTTTGCCGACCCAGGCCGTATTCAAAATATTTCCATGCGTATTTGCGCGGTGAATCTGAAAGAGTTGAGCGCTGCCGGAATCGAATCAGGGAATGTCTACAGGGAGACCGGCCCCAGGTGTTGGCGCATCACAATAATTTTCAAGTGGTTTTGCTTTGATTCGGCGCTCCGGCACGAGGCTGTGCGAGAGGAATATTTAAGTCTGAAAAACCACCTCGACTCTCTCGTTGAAAAGAACTGCAAGGCTATGGCAAACCGCTCTTTGAGCTTGATTGCCAATTATGATGAAGTTGATGATCCCGTTGAACTCGCCATTCTTTTTATCTATGGCTGTGAAAGGAATTACAATCAAGATTCTCTGAAACAGGTATACAAGCGAATAATAGCATTTGCCGAGCAAGGAAAGTATCGGCTGAGGATGCTTCGGAATATCGCTCGCTCAAGCCGGAAATTATTTCACGGCTACGAACGCGATGTTAAAGTCCGGGCGGGGCACGCAACATTCACTTTTCACGGCTTGCTTCTCAAAAATCAGTGCGGAGTATTACGAGGGGAGATTGCCGCCAGGAGGTATTTTTATCTGTCGTGCCCCGATGAGAGGATCTTTAGATTGATTCACCGGTTCATTCAATACGGGGAGCAGCCCGATTTCGATCATGTCGGAGAACAGGGCGTTTATCAGTATTTGTCTTTATGTCAATCGCTTGAAATTTCAGAAAAACTTGCCTTTCCAGCTATCAGGTGGCTAAGCCTTCACGGCTCGCTCTTCAAATTTAAAGCAAAGCCCGAAGGACTCGCGGTTTCCTGCCTTGTTGAGCCCAGTCTCAATGTTTTGAGAAAACTCGCCTATATCGATTCCTTTTGCTCAATCGTATCCCTCGATATCAGTTCCTGCTCCCGCGCCTTGGATGACGCGCTGCACTTTATTGGCAAATTCTGTCCTGATATCAGAAAACTCTCATGCAGGCCTTCTGATAAAGTAGCCGCAAGCAGTTGGAAAGCTCTTTTCGATCTGCCCTCATTCAAAATATTGCAGCTCGACGTTGTGGGCATCGATCAAGATCCGCTTGCCTTAAAGAAGGCTGTAAGCGAGCATGCCCGTCCCCTTAAAATTCGGCTTATCAATCATGACCTGCTTCCGACGGACAGATTGCTTTCCATCGCTCTTGCGATCCCGAATTTAAGTTTATTGAAACTTGATATGAGAAACGATTTTACTCTCGGGGAAATACAGAAATTATTTGAAAAACATCCTGGATTGAAGATTCGTTATAATAACCGATCCTTTAAAGATTATCACACTTTTTACATCCATACCCGAAATTAAGCAAAATTCCTGCAAAAGCCCTACCTTAGGCTTTTATTATAAATGCGTCATTGATACTGACTTCGTCAAACAGTGGTTGACTGCTATTGGACTCCATGAAAAGTCCGCCTTGAGTGACCAGCTGGGATTTAAAAATATTTGCAATAGCATTTTCAGAAGCTGAGTTTGAAGGTTTGATTGTTATCTTAGCGGTATCCTTGCAGAGTTTTGCCGGACCGCATATTGCCATTTGATCATTGGGCTGTATAGGGGAGCGAACCATCGAGACTTTGAGTGTTACGCTGTGATCTTTCCATTCATATTTTCCATCACTTATGCCAGTTGTGCCGGGATTTTTTGATGTACTCTCTATCAATGTATTGTATTGTTTTTTCAGCTTATCGGTTAAATCTTTTTCGCCGGCAACTTGGATTTTCATAAAAACTCCCTGTTTTAGTAATTGACATCAAAACGATGGCAAGAAGATTTAAACATGCAAAAGAATTTAAAACAAGCCGAATTATGAAGGATGAGGGGCGCAGTCAGGGGTTGAACTGAATTTGGTTTTGGACTATAATTTTTCCTATGTCTACAGAAGAAGATCAATTGCTGATAGGGGCACACACCTCCGCGGCCGGAGGGGTGCACAACGCCTTGTATGAAGGTCAAAAGATCGGCGCAACGACCGTTCAGCTCTTTACAAGCAACCAAAAACAGTGGAAAGGCAGGCAATTCTCTGAAGAAGAGCTTGACCTTTGGCAGCAGGCTCTCGAAGAAACGGGCCTGCAAAAGATCATGTGCCACGACAGCTACCTGATCAACCTGGGCGCGCCGAACCCCGAAGTTTTGGAGAAAAGCCGCAAAGCTTTTCGCGAGGAGATCGACCGGTGCCGCCTTCTCGGAATCTCATACCTCAATTTCCATCCCGGCGCAGCGCTCAAAGAAGACAGGACCGAGTGCCTAGACCGCATAGTTGAAAGTCTTTTGGAGGTGGAAGGGCTTGTCGCGGAAGGACCCACCGAGCTTCTTTTGGAAAGCACAGCCGGACAAGGGTCGACGGTCGGGTACCGATTTGATGAGCTCGGCTACATTGTCGACAAGGTGAAGGGGCGGCTTCCGATCGGCGTTTGCATTGACACCTGCCACTCTTTTGCCGCCGGATATGATATCCGGACAAAAGAGGACTGGGACAAAACCCTTCAAGATTTCGATCGGGAAGTGGGACTGGAGTTTCTCAAAGCCTTTCATTTGAATGACTCCCTCAAAGGACTAGGGTCGAGAGTCGACAGGCATAAGCCATTGGGCGAAGGGGAAATCGGCCTCGAATCTTTCCGTGTCTTAATGAATCATCCGTCCACTAGGCATTTGCCTAAGTATTTGGAAACGCCCGGAGGTCCACCGGTTTGGACAAAAGAAATTGCATTGTTGCGAGATTTAGCAAGAGGAAAAGCATGCGCAGTAGAATTAAACAAATAAGGCACCCGTCCGGCGATGTGAAATCGATTCTGGGCTTGGAAGTGACTGTGAAAGGGTGGGTGAAGACCGTTCGTAACCAGAAAACATTCAGCTTCATTGAAGTCAACGACGGATCCACCCTCGGCAATCTGCAGTGCGTTGTGGACCAGGATGTTCCCGATTACGACGAGGTTATGAAGCGTGTCGCGACGGGGTGCTCGATCGAGGTTGTCGGCGAAATAGTCGAGAGTCCCGCGAAGGGGCAGCTTGTCGAATTGAAAGTAAAATCGCTGAATGTCATCGGAGAGGCAAACGCCGAAACCTATCCCCTGCAAAAGAAAAGGCATTCTTTGGAATTTCTTCGGACTATCGCTCACTTGAGGCCGCGGACAAATACCATCGGGGCTTTGACCCGCGTCCGTCATGCAGCGGCTATGGCGACGCACAAGTTTTTCAACGAAAAAGGCTTTTTTTGGATTCACACGCCTATTATCACGGGATCTGATTGCGAGGGGGCGGGCGAGCTTTTCCGCGTGTCTACATTGGACCTTCATGAACTCCCTAAAACAGATAAGGGAGAGGTTGATTTTAGTCAGGATTTCTTTGAAAAGCCCACTTTCTTAACTGTGTCCGGCCAGCTTAACGCAGAGATTTATGCTTTGGCCCTTTCCGATGTCTACACATTCGGTCCTACTTTCCGCGCCGAAAATTCCAACACTTCCCGCCATTTGGCAGAATTTTGGATGATTGAGCCTGAAATGGCCTTTGCCGACTTGACCGACGATATGGATCTTGCCGAAGATTTTCTCAAGTATGTCTTCAAGTACGTTTTGGACCATTGCGAAGAGGACATGATGTTTTTCGACCGCTTCATTTCGAAAGGAGTTCTCGACCGTTTAAAGCACATCGTCGATACTCCTTTCGAGAGGGCCGCCTACTCTTATGCGATCCGCGTTCTTGAAAAGGCGAAAAAGAAATTCGAGTACCCTGTGAAGTGGGGAGTCGATCTTCAGTCGGAGCACGAACGTTACTTAAGCGAGCAGTATTTTAACAAACCGGTTATCCTCACCGACTATCCCAAGCGGATAAAGCCTTTTTACATGCGAGAAAACGAAGATCAAAAAACCGTCGCTTGCATGGACGTGCTTGTTCCCGGCGTTGGCGAGATCATCGGCGGCAGCCAGAGGGAAGAGCGTCTCGACATTCTGGAAAATAAAATTGCCGAACATGAAATGAGCCAAGAGGATTACTGGTGGTATCTAGAGCTTCGTAAGTACGGGTCGGTTCCCCATGCGGGATTCGGCGTTGGCTTCGAGCGCCTTCTTCAATACATCACCGGCATGGAAAATATCCGCGACGTCATCCCTTTTCCCCGCTACCCCGGCAAAGCAGAGTTTTAGGCGACGATGGGGATGACTTTGTCTTTGTTTTTGTAGCTGACCACCTGCCTGGCCACGGCGCTGCAAAGCAGCTCTTCGGCTTTGGCCATGAGATGGGAAAGTTTTTGGCGGCGAGTTTTCAGGGTTTGGTGGATCTGGTCGATATTTTGCAGTGTAATCGAGGGGTGTCTGTTCATCATAGGGTCGACGTTTCGGGGAACGCACAGATCGAAAATGAGTTTTTTCTCCCTTAATTTTGGCAAAAACTGCGACGAAAGCAGGTGCTTGTCGGATTTTGTGCCGAAGACAATCCAGTCGTATCTGTGCCAATGGGCAAATCGGCTCCAGGGTAAATACTCTATGTTTAGCCGGCTGGCATGGCGAAGGCCTCGGCTGTCGGTTCGATTGCAAAGGGAAATATTTTGCACTCCCTTGTTCTTTAGAAAAGCCAGGATTTTGAGGTTGATCGCCGAAGCGCCGACGAAAAGGACTCTCCGGTTTTGGAAATCGTTGAAAAAATCCCTTCCGCATTGCAGAAGGGCGTGTTCGATATCGGGCATGCCTCTTGAGGATTGAAACCGGCTTCGAATGAACTTTCCGTTTTTCAGCCCTTTTTGAAAAAGGTAGTGCAAATCCTTCGTCAGGGGGCTCAAGGCGGCGGTCGATTCATAAGCAGCCTTGACTTGCCCTTGTATCTCGGTTTCCCAAATGATGGCGCTGTCTAGTCCCGCTGTGACCCGCGAGAGGTGGTAGAAGCAGTCGATGCCGAAAAAGGAGTAAAGGCGCTGGTCGAAATCCTCAGAGACTTCTTTGCGGATAATCGTGAGAATGGTCGAGTGTGTGTCGGCAAGATTTTCCGAGGAGAAATAAATTTCAGTCCGGTTGCAGGTGGACAGGAGGATGAACTTTTCATCATGTTCAAAACCTTTGCCGATTCGAAACCACTTGTGACAAGTTTTCGCCAAAAGTTCTCTGAGCCTTAAACTGGCTTGTCTGTGGTTAATACCGACCACGCCGACGTGCATGCTCCTTCCTCCAAACAAAGAGTTATAGAAAAACTGGTAAAAAAGAGCAAATTTTAATAAGATTTGGTGCAGATATGAATAAAAAAACCGGAATTCTCCTTGTCAACCTGGGCACGCCCGATTCTCCGCATCCCCGGGATGTGTACCGCTACTTAATACAATTCCTTACCGATGGGCGTGTGATCGATGTTCCTTTTGCGGCAAGGCAGCTTCTTGTAAGGGGGCTTATCGTCCCTTTGAGGTATCGCAACTCTGCGAGGAGCTATTCGGAAATATGGACCGAAGAAGGCTCGCCGCTGCTTGTCTATGGCAAGAGGGCCGAGCTCCTTTTGCAAAAAACGCTGGGGGAGTCTTTCGTTGTCAAATTGGCCATGCGCTACCAAAAGCCTTCAATCGAGAAGGGGCTGCACGAACTCAGGGATGCCGATGTTTCGGATATTGTCGTCCTTCCGATGTTTCCTCAATACGCCTCGGCCTCGACCGGGTCGGTTCATCAGGAGGTGATGAGGATCGTATCGGGCTGGCAGGTCATTCCTAAAATATCTTTTGTGAACAGCTACCCGACCCAGTCGAAGATGATCGAGACGTTTTGCCTCAATGCGCAAAAACATCCGCTCGAAGAATACGACCATTTTCTTTTCAGCTTTCACGGCCTTCCCGAAAAACACATTCTGAAAGCCGACCGGCACAGCCACTGTTTGCAAAAGCAGGGTTGCTGCAGCACCCTGTCGGAAATCAACCGCCATTGCTACTCGGCCCAGTGCGTAGCGACTGCCGATGCTTTGAGAGCGCAATTAAACATTCCCGATGAGAAAACAACTGTCTGCTTTCAGTCCCGCCTTGGGAGCGATCCCTGGATCCAGCCTTTCACTTCGGACGTTTTAAAAAAGCTGGCTGCGGAAAACAAAAAGCGCGTTCTTGTATTTTGTCCGGCTTTTGTTGCCGATTGCCTGGAAACCGTTTTTGAAATTGCCGTCGAGTACCGCGAAGAGTTTATTGCTCTTGGAGGGGAGCGTCTCGATCTTGTGGAGAGCTTGAATGATCATCCTCTTTGGATCGAGGCTCTGGCTGAAATGGCGTTAGCCGAATGCAGCTCTTATCAGTGGGCAGAATCTCAGCTTTCATCTCAAAATGAAAGTGTCCGCAAGGAGCCTCTTTTACCAGCCTCCTGAAAATATCCCAGGAGGCAGATTCTTTGTCTTTCAGATTCCAGCCTGTAGGAAAATGGAAGAATGGGGAAAGATAAAATCCGCGGCGGGCAAGCTGTTTTGCATCCTCTTCGATCGCGGCTGCTTCCCTGGATCTTAAAGCTCGGTTTTCTTTGATAAATTGAAGGGTTCCTTTATGACTCTTGTTACTTAAATACCTGATTGACAATATATTGCGACTTTCAAGTTTGATGCAGGGGTGTGGGTTCACAACAACCCACTGGAGAAGGTTGAATTTTTTCTCCAAGGAATAATCCCTGGTAAGTTGAAGCCATTTTTTTGAGACTGATCGTAAAATTAGAAGTTCTTCACAACATAACTCATTCATTATCAGTAATCTGATTTCATCCGATAAGTTTTCGAATTGGTTTATAAACATATTAGTTTAAGTTTTTAGGTTATGTTATAATAAAGTAAATAAAATATATTAACTTTATAATTTTTGTAAAATTTAAAGGCAAGCCATTATGGAAGCTCCCGATCGCGATCTCTGGGTCGTTCTCGGCCAGGGACGAATTCCCCAAGGATTTGATTCATTGCAGATTCCAGGATCACTGCCTGATAATGTACAGGGGCTTGAGGAGGCAGTCGCGGGACTCGGGAAATTGTCTTTGGAAGCAAAGGTTGACGTTGGCGCAGTTTTTCAAAACGATTCCGCAGGTCCGATTTTCAATAACTTTCTTTCGCAATCGAGAGTTCTTCAGGAATCGCTAGACCTTCATGAAGCTGTCGGCGCGGACGATTTAGCGGAGCTAGGAGTTGCAAAAGAGCAGCTCTCGGATGTGATTCGTAATCAATTTCCCGAGTTAAGTTCCGATCATATCATTTATCATATGATAGATCTCCTGAGCCTTGATCCGGTAATTTTGGTTAAAGCCCTTTATCAAAACCGCGCAGGATCGATTCATGCTGAGACAATGAATGAAAAAAAACTGGCCGTTTCAGGGTTTTCAAAACAGACTCGCCATCAACCGGTCTGGACTAAAACCGTATCGGGACTTCCCGAAACAGGAAAAATAGATATTGCGCTTGCTGTTCCGGGGATGCAAACTCTCCACGTTTTATTGACTGTGCCTGAAGACGATCTCCAGGGCGTTCGTGAAATGACCCGGAGTCAATTTCAGTGGCTGTTATCACATATATTAAGCGGCATTGAGATGGAGGATTCTAGTTCGGCAAGTGAGATGGAAGCGATTCGTTTGTCGCGATTGATCAAAAATCGTTTCACCGATATTTTGCCGCTCATCTGCCACGTTTTGTTGACAGGGCAAAAAGCAAATTTCGACCTGAGCCGCGATCGGTTTGGCATAGAGTTTCAGACGACAGGCGGCATTACGCAAACAGTTTCCTCGGCGATTGACAGTGCCGCAGAAATCAAAATAGGGGAAAGAGATTGTCATTCGGCTTATTTGATCAGGAAAATTAGCGGCATCCGGGGAAGCGGCAACAAAACAATCATCAACTTTAAAGAAAAAATCAGGTCCATTAGGTCGATTTCCGACGTCAATATGAAAAAGTTTGAGCAAATGTATAGGGAGAATAAGGCGATTGAGACAGCCGATTTTCAAACCATCTTTGAAAAATGGATTGATGATGCCGACACCTATCAAAAACTGATTTTAAACTCTCTTTCCGAAACCGGGGATTTCCCGAAAAACTACAATGAAATAAAAAAGCGATTTAAAACCAATTTTGCCAATATAATCGATTTACTTTTTCGGCATTATGACCAGGACTTTTTTTCTTCGGTATCGAAAGAGGGAGAAAGCTCCCTTTTTCAGGAGCTGATTGGGATGCGCGAAGACGTTGTCTTGGCAAACATGCAGCATATGACCGATTCTCTTCCTATGAGGGGATTGGATCC
>SLFE01000081.1 GCA_007124415.1 Waddliaceae bacterium
CAAGGCTTGCCGACAGTCCGATCGAGGGGGCGTCGCCGGCTCTTCCCCCTTCCTGATTGCGCTCGCCGATATGGATCAAGCCCCGCATGAAGGTGCCGGAGCTTAAAATGACCGTTTTTCCTCGGTAGGCGATCCCTTCTTTGGTGATGACGCCGCGGATCCGGCCCTCTTCGACCATGAGATCAAGAGCGGCTCCTTGCTTCAGGAAAAGGTTCGGCTGAATTTCCATGCGGCGCCGCATTTCGAACTGGTAGGCGACCCGGTCGCTTTGGCAGCGGGGGGCCCAGACAGCCGGTCCTTTCGTGTCGTTGAGCATGCGGAACTGTATGCCGGTCAAATCGGCCACAATGCCCATTTCGCCGCCGAGGGCGTCGATTTCCCGCACCATATGCCCCTTTGCCGTTCCGCCGATGGCCGGATTGCAGCTCATCTTGGCGATGGTGTCGAGGGACATGGAAATCAGAAGGGTGCGGCAGCCCATGCGCGCAGGCGCAAGGGCGGCTTCACAGCCGGCATGGCCGCCGCCGATGACAATGACATCAAAATCTTCAGGATATTCCCAGTGCATTGGAATTTAGATTATTTTTTTGTCTTGTGACGGTCGCGGCGGCTTCGCTTCTTCCGCTTGTGCTTGGCGATTTTTTTCCGCCGCTTCTTTTTTACTGAGGACATGCATTCTCCGTGTCAATCATGAACTTATAGCAAGAATGTTAATGGAATGGGCAAAAAATGTAAATAACGAAAGCTAAACTTCTTTTCCTGTTTAGTGTTAGGGGGGGATTTGGGCAAAAAAACCTCCCGCATCTCGCGGGAGGTATTCAAAGAATTATTTCTCATCTAAGGAGCGTTCTCTCCGATTATTGGAACGACAAAACCTGTGAGATGTGCGAGTACCTTGTCTGCAGCGTCAGGGTTTGCGGCACGCAGTTTTCCGTCTTCTTGTATTTCTGCCAATTTTTCCAGCAGTCTTCCTACGGTTTCTCCACCACCGGCTACTAGTTTTAGTTCTTCTTCTTTTAAAATATCCATAAATACCTCTGGATAATATTTTAATAATATTATTATTTATGGGGGTATTCATTCCCCTCTACTTATGATATTATCAATTTTTTATTTGAATCACAAGTTTGTGAAGCTTATTATAAGCGACTTATGAGAAAATTCCTTAGGAGGCGCCTTCCACCGTTTTTCGTCTCTAGCCCGCGTATTCATAGGATAGACAAGAAAACCCTGTAGGGCCTGGCCCTGCATTCTGCATAACTTTTTGTAATAGGCTTGTTTTAAATGATTTAAGAATTTCCGTCTTTTCGGTAAGCCTCGAAAATCTCATCGTATGTCCCCTTGGAGACGATCGAGCCTTTTTCCATGACAAAAATCACATCGGCGTTCTGCAGAAGGAGGGGCTGGTGGGTGACGAGGCAGATGGTCGTTTTCTTCTCTCGCAAATTATTGATGATACGGAGCTCGGTGTCGTTGTCGATGGCGCTTGTCGCCTCGTCGAGAAAGAGGATTTTCGGCTTTGTCAGGAATGCCCGGGCCAAAAGGAGCCTCTGCCTCTGTCCGTTTGAGAGCAGCGCCCCTCCCACGGGAAGGGGAGTTGACACTCCCAGGGGAAGCTCTTTTAGCGATTCATCGAAGAAAGAGAGCCTGATCGCCTCTTCGATCTCCTCCTTATTGGCTTTCCTGCCGCAAAGGATGTTGTCCAAAATCGTCCCTCCGAACACTTTTGTCGACTGCAGGACGGCCGATGCCTGCTGTTTGAAGGGGAGCGGGTCGATGTCGTGAATGGGGATGTTGTCGTAGCGGATCGTTCCGCTGCTCGGCTCCTCGAGCCCGACAAGGACTCTGAGCAGGGTTGACTTGCCGCAGCCCGAAGAGCCGACAATGGCGGCGAACTCGCCTGCGTTGATGGTTAAATTGACGTTTTCGATGACAGGCTTCACCTCTTTTTCATAACTGAAGTAGAGGCTTGCCGCCTCGACATTGCCTTTGATTTCCGGGGAGAGTCCTTTGTAGTCAGGCTTCCTTTTGCCGCGCCAGACTTTTCTGATCCTGATCCAGTGGGCGATAAGTGCCTGGCTGTCCATCGCCGCGCTGATAAATCCGGAAAACTGGGCTAAAAACGACCCCATGGCCGATCTGAAGGCCATGAAGCTGCCCAGACTGAAAACGATGACGCCCATATCATCCTGGTAGAGCAGGATGATGCCTCCGAAAAGGATGAATGTGATGAACATCGAAAGCGATTCGGAGACGACGCCGAGGTTGACGGAAAGGGTCCCCAGATCCAGCGAGAGTTTTTGTTTTTTGGTGAACATTCGGGACCAATAGGCGAAGGCTTTTTTCTCCGCGCGGAAAATCCTGATGTCCGAGATCCCCGAAACCATTTGGATCAGCGCCGACCCGATCGAGGCCCCTATCCTCAAAATCGCGATATTGAAGTTGAATATCTTGGGGATGAAGGCGGCGAAGATCAAAAACGAAACGACTGCCACAACTAAAATCATCCCGGAGAGCTGCCAGCTGTAATAGAGCATCGGGATGAGGTAGACGAGTCCTAGAATTCCCGAGACAAGCGTCCTGATCAGGTTTTGGTTCAATTCGGACTGAAAAGTCTCGATCAGCATCACCCTCTGCAAAACTTCACCGGTCGGCATCGACCGAAAGAATGCGGGAGATAGCTCGAACACGCGGCTCCAAATGATTCCCTGGAGCCTTGTGGTGATGAACGCGCCGAGCCTCAGCTTGATCACCGATGTCGCCGCCGTGAGCAAAGAGGCCGAAACTGAAGCGACAAGGAGGGCGATAAAGATTTGGTAGTAGAGTCCTGTGTCGAGATTGGGAATCACCACGTCGAAAAAGATTCTGTTGACATACGGCAGAACGAGGCCGAGCGCCGCGCTGACGAGGAAGAACAGAAAATAAAACAGAATCTGCGTTTTGCTTCCGGTGAACAGGATTCTCAGCGCTTTTTTCCAAGGGTAGTCCTCGTCTCTTGAAAAAACGGCGAAAAAGACGAACGCCTGCGGCGCCAAACTTTTGGCGGTTTGTTCGTCGACAACTTTTTTGCCGCCCCCTTCGGGATCGATCAGAAAATAGCGGTTTTTTTCCCGAACCAAAGCGACGGGCTTGAAGTCTTCTTTTGTGAAGGCCAGCATATGGTTCGACTCTTCTTCCCACCACCTGCCGTCCAGGGTCACGGTGCGGAACCTGGCGTCCGAGGCATTTGTGATGTTGGTGAGGATCTCGATCAGGTTGCCCTCTTTGATGAGAATGTCGTGGCTTGTGACAAACTCGATGCCGGACTTGCTTCCGATGATTTGGCACGCCCTGAACAAGCCCTGCCTCTCGAGGGGGTCGACATCAAGGGGCTCTTCGTACTCGAGAGGAGACGAGACGTGGGACAAGGCCTGAAGAAATAGAGGATCGTCGTCCATACCTAGAAAACCTCCTTGTCCATCAGCTCATACTCTTCGGCGAACTGGTCTTTGATGTAGCCCTCTTCCCGGATCAGCCGGTCCAAGGAGCCGTCCTGCGCGACCTTTCCCGATTCCAAAACGATGATCCTTTCGCAATTTTTCAGCGTGTGGATCCTGTGGGCCACGACAATGATGGTCATTTTGAGCTTGGCGAGCTTGGACATGATCTTGCTTTGCAGGTCGCGGTCGAGATTGGAAAGCGCCTCGTCTAAAATCAGGATTTTGGGTTTGAACAGAACCGCTCTTGCGATTGCCAGCCTCTGTTTTTGCCCCTGGCTGAAATCCGAGGCCCCTTCGTTTATTTTGCAGAGGTATTTCCCGTGGCGGTTTTCTATCTCTTCTTCAATGCAGGCGATGGAACACGCCTCAGAGAGCTGCTGCTCATCGACTGCGGGATTCCACATGGTGAGGTTCTCTTTCAGCGTTCCTTGAAGGAACAGGTTTTCGCTTTCGACGACAGCGATGTTTTGGTGGATCCAGTCGGGATTTTCCGCGCTCACATTCATGCCGTCGAAAAGCACTTGCCCCGACCAGGGAAGGTATTGGGCCGTGATCAGTTTTGAGAGGGTTGTTTTGCCGCTGCCGTTCGCACCCGTGATGCCGGCAATTGATCCCGCTTTTATTTCGAGAGAAAAATCTTTAAACAGCGGATCGTCGCGGGGGACATATCCGAAAACGACGTTTTCTATGCGGATTCCTTCCTCAAAAGGAGGGCGGTCAACGGAAGCTGCCTGTGTTTCGCTCTCTGTTCTTTCAATTATCGGATCGATCGGATTTTCCAAAACATCGTCGAGCCTTTGCAAATCCATCTTCAATGTGGGAATCAAAAGAGCGACAGAGGCGAGCCTTTGAAGCGGAGAGACCATCCGCTGCACCAAAACCTGAAG
>SLFE01000256.1 GCA_007124415.1 Waddliaceae bacterium
AAAAGTCTCGTGGCCGGACATTATTTTTTCCCGGACATTAGTTTTAAAGGCTGAAATGCAGCATCTTTATTATCAAATCGTTTTTGACTGGGCCGCTTCAATCAAGAAAGACGAGCCCATCCCGAACCTTCCGGACAAGATGATGCAGTGGGGTCATGAGCTCGAAAGCGCGAAGGCAAAAATTCGCGAGTGGAGAGACATCATACGGGCTGAAGGGGATAAAATCGGCGAAGCGCCCCTTGAGCAGGAGAATGAAAATGATTTTGAAAAAGATTTTCTGCAGAGGGCCGCATTGCTTCAGGATGCCCGCTCTTCGCTGAATGAAGCTGATTCGATTGTCGCCGACATTGAGCTGATTTTAGGAAAAATCAGGGGGCTTGCCGTTGAGCAGGCGCATTATGTTGAACAGATCTTCATTATGGTCTGGAACGGGATCATGTATGTTGTCGCTCCTGTCTTTAACTTCTTAGGGTATACATTGTTTCGGGTAAACGAATATCCGGTGACGCCCTGGGTTTTGCTTAGATCCATCCTTATTGTTATCCTTGCAGCAGCGATTGGAAAAATTTTGCGCAGGACTATAAAAACTCAACCGAAGCTGACCAAAAAAGTCGGGCCGGCCAACCTCTATATCATATCGCGGCTGATCTACTATATTTTTATTATCCTGGGGTTGGCGATCGCTTTTGTCAGCATCGGGTTTGATGCGACGAATTTTGTCATTATCGCCGGCGCCTTGGGTATCGGTATCGGGCTCGGCCTTCAGTCTCTTGTCAATAACTTCGTTTCGGGACTTTTGCTCTTGTTTGAAAAAAGCATACGCGTCGGCGATATCATCGCCCTTGAAGACGGTCAGACGGGAACCGTGTCATCGATCAGCATCCGCAGCAGCCGCATCCGTTCGTTCAACGGACACGATATTATCGTGCCCAATTCTGAATTGGTCAGTAAGAACATCGTCAACTGGACGATGAAGGACAGCTACCTGCGCTACAATATTCCCTTCGGAGTCAGCTACGGCACAGACAAAGAAAACGTGCGGAAAGTCGTCCTTGAGGCCATTAAAGGACTTCCCTATGTCATTGATGACGGTACGACGTGCCCGAAGCCGCAAATTTGGATGACGGAACTCGGCGACAACTCAATTAATTTCGAGCTGGTCGTCTGGGTGGATTTCGATATCAGCAAGTCGCATGGCAACATGAACTCGGCCTTTTTGTGGATTATCGAGACGGCCTTGACCAAAAACGGCATCGAAATTCCCTTTCCTCAAAGAGATATTTACGTCAAGCAGTTCCCAAAGCCGTAGGCTTTTCCCTCTTATCTTTTTTCTTGATGTAGAAAAAGAGGGGAACCCCCTCAAATCCGTAATGTTTTCTGAATTGGTTGTAAAGGTACCTTTTATAGGCTCCGGTAAGCAGGTCGGGGTAATTGATGAAGTAGACGAATTTCGGCGGAGCTGTATCGACTTGAGCCATATAGTAAATGCGCAGGCGCTTGCCCATGATCATCGGAGGAGGGGTCCGCTGCATGGCATCTGATAAGAATTTATTGAGCTGATGAGTCGAGATCCTCCGGTTGTAACTTTCATAAACGGTTTTGATCTTGTCAAAGATCTTCTCGACATTGCGTCCCGACAGGGCGGAAATAAAAATCGTGGGACAATGCTCCAAAAAGGGAACCTCTTCCCTGATGGCCCGCATGCACCGCTCCATTTGCACCCCTTTGATCAGATCCCACTTGTTGATGAGAAGGATGCACCCCTTTCCCTTCTCTTCAATCGTGTTGGCGATTTTTTTATCCTCTTTGGTTATTCCTTCCTGAGCGTCGATCATCAAAAGGCAGATTTCAGACCTTTCAATTCCGCGTGTCGTTCTGATAGCGGCGAATTTGTCGACGACATCGTGCTCGGCTTTTTTTCTGCGGATGCCCGCTGTGTCTATGAAGGTGAATTCCTGGTCGTTTTGCTTGAGAATCACGTCGACGCTGTCTCTTGTCGTTCCGGCAATTTCGCTGACGCAAAGCCTCTCTTCTTTGAGCAGGAAATTAATCAGCGAGGACTTTCCGACATTGGGCCTGCCGACAACGGCCGTCTTGATCCCCGTTTCGACCTCGTCAAATGTTTGATTTTTATCGAACTTTTCAAACGCGGCCTCTAAAAGTTCGGCTATTTGGTAGCCGTGTTCGGCTGAGACCGCCAATACTTTTTCGATTCCTAATTGATAAAAAGGATAGATTTCATCCGCTTTCGAAGGGGTGTCGATTTTGTTGACGGCGAGGCAAAGAGGCTTGTTGGTTTTTTTGAGTGTTTTGGCCACTTCCAAATCGAGGGCGGTGACGCCTAACTGCGAATCGACGACCATGACCAGGGTGTCGGCCTCTTCTATGGCGATTTCCGCCTGCTTTTTTATTTCTTCATGAAACAGGGCTTTCGATCGAGGATCAATTCCTCCGGTGTCAATCAGCTCGAATTCAAAACCGAATAATTCGGCTTGCGAGTATAATCTGTCGCGGGTAATTCCTTCGGCTTCGTCGACGATGGCCAGCCTCTTTCCCGCGATCCGGTTAAAGAGGGCCGACTTCCCCACATTGGGGCGTCCTACGAGCGCTAATTTCGGTTTTCTATTCATAGGTGTAAAGATATCTTTTTAAAAGTTTATTAAACTAACACTGATATTATTAAATTATTGAAATTATAAGTCAATGATGTTATAATATTTTTTCAACGTTGTTTAAAATTGCCGCAATGCTAATATGAAATTATGGGTGGATTCCGCTATCAAAATATAGGTGAAGATCTTTCTTTTTCTTCTCTCAAGGAAGATGTGAAAACATATTCCTGGCAGAAATTAAAAAAAGATTTATTCGCCGGTCTGACCGTAGCTTTTATCACGGTGCCGCAGGCGATGGCCTTTGCGCTTGTCGCTGGCCTGCCTTTGAGCTGCGGCCTTTTTGCCGCGATCTACTCGGCAATTATCGCCTCGCTTTTCGGCTCGTGCCGTCACTTGGTCGTCGGACCGAACAATACGATAGCCATTTTGATACAGTTTGCCACCGCCTCGATCCTTTATTCCCATTTCCGCGAGCTCTCCGGCCCCGAGAGGGACGCTATGGCTCTGCAGATTTTGACGCAGCTCACATTTCTGATCGGGGTGTTTCAGGCTCTTGCCGCCCTGTTCAAATTGGGGAGGCTCACGCAATACGTGAGCCATTCGGTAGTCGTCGGCTATTTGACCGGTACGGCTCTGGCCCTTGTGGTCAACCAGCTATTCATCTTTTTGGGCATTGTATCCCCTCAGAGTCCCGCCTCGCTGTTCACTAAGATCGTTTACCTATTTACCCATTTGCCCGAAATGCACCTGCCCACGACGCTCATCGGCTTGGGAAGTTTGATCATGCTTGTCGCGCTGAGCCGGAGCAAAAAAATTCCCGGGGCTGTCGTCGTCCTCCTTTTCTCGGGACTTGTCGTCCACTTTTTCGGCATGTCCACTTACTCTGACTGGGGATTTTTCTTTGGCAGCGGCAAAGTCAGCAGCAACGTCATCCTTCTCGGCGATACGGGAATGCTGCAGGATATCTTTCCGACGCTGAGGTTTCCATTTCTCGATTTTTCGATCATGAATGAATTGATACCCATGGCCTTTGCGATCGCTTTGCTCACATCCGTGGAGACCAGCCTGGTCGCCAAGTCGGTATCGGCCTCCACGGGGCAGCCTCTGTCGGTGAATCAGGAAATTCTCGGCTTAAGCCTGGCCAATCTATTTTCCTCCGTGATCGGCGCGCTCCCTTCATCCGGGAGCATAGCACGGAGCAAACTCCTGCACTTGAACGGAGGGCAGACCCGTTTTGCCGGCATTTTCAGCGCGATGGCCGTGGGAATGATCATGTTTGCTTTCGGTTATTTTGTGCAAAGAATCCCCCTCACCGCCCTTTCGGCGATCCTGCTGCTCGCCTCAACCCGCATTGTCAACTTCAAGGACTTTATCCTTTGTTTGAAGACAACGCTTGCCGATCGGCTTGTCCTGATACTAACTGTGGCATCCTGCCTGTTCTTCGGCCTCGACGTCGCTTTTTATGCGGGTGTCGTCCTCTCCGTGACATTTTACCTGAAAAAGGCCGCAGTTCCCTACTTTGTCGAGTGCAGCTATGACGACAGCGGGCAGATCGGGTCCACCCACCCGACCAGCAAAGGCAAGGGAGAGATCCGCGTCATCAATGTACAGGGCGAGCTTTTCTTCGGCGCCGCCGACCTCTTTCAAAATACGCTGAAGTCGATCACCCGAAATTCCGAAGAGCTGAAAGTGATTATTTTAAGGCTTAAAA
>SLFE01000127.1 GCA_007124415.1 Waddliaceae bacterium
CCTACCCCCTGGAAAAAGCTAATGAGGCTCTTGACGACTTGAGGAACGGCCGGTTCAGCGGCTCGGCGGCCATCGATATTTCAGCTCAACCATAAATAATTAGCGCCCAATTGAGCGAAGTTGCATAGACAACCCATGAAAAATAAGGAACGAGCAAAACGGCTGCCCACTTATAGTAAAACCAAAAAACGATAATATTAAAAAGAATGAGGCAGCTAAGTAGTGTCAAAGTCGTGATAGCCAGCATAGGATCTTCTAAAACAAAATAAATCCACCACCATGAAGCGTTCAAGACAAGCTGTACAGCATATACGATCATCGGAAATATCACATCCAAACTATCGGTGCTGATCCAGACAAGCCACCCGGACACGGCGACAAGCCCATAAACAAGCAACCACGAGGGGGGTATCAGCCAGGTGGGATCTCCCCAAAAAATATCGGAAAATTTCGCGATCCACCCCTCCGGAGATAGGCCTGTGGCCCATCCTCCCGACAAAAGAACAAGAAGAACGAGCGCGATAAAAAAGAATAGAGAAATTACCTTGTCCATCACCCGCCTATTAGGTCATAAAGAGTGACCACAAAATTTATCGACATAGCAAATGAAACCCATATCAAGTAGGGAAATAATAGAACGGAGGCCCATGGGTTGTATTTCCAAAAAACGGTCATATTGGCCAGGATGGCAAAAAATAAACAGATGATGACAATGAATCCGTAGACTGTATTTTGCATGCCGAAAAATAGCCACGGCCAAAGGGCATTAAAAAAAAGTTGTATCCCATAAACAATTAAAGGAAGATGGTCTTCCGTCCCGCGGACCTTAAGCCAAACCATCCAGCCTGAAAGTGCAATCATGATATAAAGAACTGTCCAAACAGGACCGAACACCCATTCCGGAGGCCCCCATTCCGGTTTTTTAAGCTCGGCGTACCAATTGTCAACTGAAATACCTGTCGCAATCGATCCCAGATATCCTATGACAGAAACAATGGCTAAAAAAATGATTAGCCCTGCCCATTTATCCACTTTCATAACCGCCCTCGCGAGTCAATTCCGGGTATTCATTTGATTTTGAGAACTATCTTGCCTCGAGTGTGCCCTTCGCGGTTTTTCTCCAATGCCTCCGCGGCATCTTCTAGCGGATATTCGGTGATGTGCGGAGCCCTCAAATGCCCTGTATCGAACAACTTTGAGATTTCGGCCAACTGCCCGCCGTTTGGCCTGACAAAGACAAAGCTTGTGCGGATGCCATGTTTTTGTCCTATGGCATCTTCAATAAAAGGTTTGCAGATGGTAATAAGCCACCCCCCTCTCTTCACCATAGTAATGCATTGATCGAAAACCTTCCCGCCGACGCAATCGAAGACCACATCGAACCCTTTCGGTTCAACTTCTTCCTGAAGCTTTCCGATATCCATTTCATGATAATCAAAAGCTTTGTCGGCTCCAAGCTCCGAGGCATACTGATGATTCCGAAGGCTTGCGGTCGTGTACACCCTGGCCCCCGCCCACTTGGCAAGTTGTATCGCCAGGCTGCCTACTCCCCCGGCGCCGCCCTGTATTAGAATAGACTGTCCCTTCGAGAGCTTTGCGACATCGAAGAGCGCCTGCCAGGCTGTCAATCCTACCAGCGGTATGCCGGCCGCTTCCGGAAAGCTTAAATTCTTTGGAAGCTTGGCGACATGTTCGGCGCTAACGCACACATATTCAGCAAAAGCTCCCCATTGAACAACTTCCTTGCGGCAATACGAATAAACTTCATCCCCTTCCTTAAAATCATCGACTCCCTCGCCCACCTCGGAGACCCATCCGGAGACGTCCCACCCCAAAATGGCCGGGAACTCTGTTTTGACCAGCTTGTCGAGAATCCCTTCGCGGATTTTCCAGTCGGCGGGATTGACTCCCGCATAAGCGCTTTCAATCTGCACCTCGCCTTTGCCGGGTTTCGGCGCGGGCATCTCATCCACCCTCATTTTTTCTTTGCCGCCAAACTCGTCAATCACAACAGCTTTCATACTCGACCTCCTAAGAAGTCGAGTTATAGCAGAAAAACCCCATTTCTGTCTTAAATATTATAGCCCGCCTTAAGAAAGCAGGCAAATGCCGCCTCGGAAGGATCGGCGCCAAGTTTCTTATATCATGTAAACTATCTTGAAAAACCAGTTACCAGTCGGAACTTTCCTCAAAACCCATTTCGATCAGCAAATCTCCCAGCTCTTCTTTGAACAAGGACTTATGCTCTTTAGTGAAAAAGTCTTTCCACATACCAACTCGTCCGCGATGAAAGGTATAGCCTGTGGCATAGACTTTGTAGAAAATTTCCAGCAGTTTCTCGTCTTTAATCGCGATGCCGAGAAAATCTGCGATTTTTCTCAGCTCGGCCAAATGCTCTTCAGCAGAGGCCTCGCCTCCATATGGGCCCATCAGTTTTGCAAAATCGACCGTACAACACACAGGAGAGCCTTCCCAAGGCATAAATTCTCGGGTAATATGCCGAAGAGAGTTGTGCCACTCGGTTCCTTCAATCACGACCTTGATTTGCTCATTAATGCCCAAGCTGCGAAACCAAGGTTCGTCTATGATGCCGTTTTCAAAATGAAGCGAATGCTGCAACAGGGAAATGCACGTATCCCTAGGATCTCTTCTCAAGTAAAAGACTCTGTAGTTTGAATCCTCTATCAACGATTGCATGTTGAGAGTAAATGGGGCGTGCAGGAACATGAACTGCTTTTTCATTTTCATGCTTTTCAAAGCATGTTGAAAATGCGCTTTAGGAGTGGGACAACGGTTCCATAAATAAGCGACATAATCGGGGTCCTCCGCCAAGGCGTAAAACGATTCCTCGCCGCAAATTTTTTGCTCAAAATAGTGCGCCGGCCAAACCCCTTCTTTGCCCGTCAGCTCCTGCAAAATCGGGACCAGCAGATGCGCGCCTGTGCTCGGCTGCGTAAAAACAACAAAATCCTCCCCGCAAAAAGCGCCTGCAAGCATGCTGCAAAAAAAGAGTGCAAGAAACACAATTCGAATCATATGTTTAAGAAAGTAACACAAAGGGATTTCTATTTCTACCGGCGATTAGGGAACCAGGGAATGATCACGCTCGTCGCGTCCTGATACTCGCGGTACTTGTCCCCTTTAGAAGCGAGAAGCTGCCTTTCAGTTGCGGGAATCCCTGTAACCCTAAATATAAAGATGGCCAGCAATACGGGCGCCAAAAGACCGATATACCCATAGGGAGCAGACATCGCAAAACAGGAAAATCCTATCCAAATAACAAGCTCAAAAAAATAGTTCGGATGTCTTGAGTAGCGCCAAAGGCCGCGCCTGCACACCTCTGTCTGAGTCCCCGGAGATTCCCGAAATTTCTTTAATGTCCAGTCGGCCCAGCTCTCGCCGCTGATGCCGATCGCAAACAAAACGATTCCGGCTACATCCCAGGCATTAAACGGCGCCCTGTTCAGCATGGCAATGGCAAAAACGATGGACAAAACTACTGCGGCCACGCCCTGAAAAAGAAAAAAGAAGAGATAATTGCGCGCCAGGTTTTCCGCCCATATTTCATTCAAATACCGATACCTTTTATCCGCAATTCCCTTGCGGAAGCGGTCGAACAGATGCCATACAAGACGAAGGCTCCAAATGACTGCGGCAGCAGCGACAATCACTTGACGGATTCCGATTTCTTCTGTGTAATAAAGATAATTCAAACATAAGGCGCCAAGACCCGCGGCCCAGCCGATATCAACAAGAGACGGCTCGTCCATCAGGCGGTAAACAACCCACAGGATGCTCATCACAACGAGCATCAAAATCAAACCATATCCAAGGTATGCCACCACATCATAATACATAACTCAATCTATAACAATGTTGATGAATTAATGCTAATCCGCTACCTTTCAGTCATCTATGAATAAGAAAAAAGCCGATCTCTTAAAAAAAATACACGGAGGGCAGGTCTGCCAGATCGTCGCTGCCACAGCCAGGCTGGGCCTTGCCGATCTCCTGAAAGACGAGGCCAAGCCGCTGGCAGAGCTTTCGAGTGAGCTTGAAATTCCCGAAGACCGTCTTTTCCGCCTCATCTCCTCGCTTACCGCCCTTTTCCTTATTGAAGAATACGACAATAAATACCGGCTCACCGAAGAAGGGCGCTACCTCATCAGCGACTCGGACGACTCGCTGCACGCCATCGCCGCCTATAAAGGGTCTCCGTTCGTATGGCGATCCCTTGAAAAACTCGCCGAAGGGTTAAAAACGGGCGTTTCCCCTTTCGAGCTGGCCCACGGCTGCGATCA
>SLFE01000160.1 GCA_007124415.1 Waddliaceae bacterium
TACGATCCCTGCCCCAGGTGGTTCAGCGGTATTGAAGTGGGCGCCGATTTCATTTATTGGAAGCCGTGCATCAATGACTTGGATTACGCCATCACATTTACCAGCGATCCAAGCGGCGCGCCGGTAACAGCATACGGACAATATAAACTACTGAATCATTGCTATGAGCCCGGTTTCCGGGTCCATGCCGCCAAGAGCAACGTTTGGTGCGGATGGGATATTTCCGCCTCCTACACATGGATTTGGTCAAAAGACAGCGACAGCACAATCCCGCCTCTTCCCGACGGCATGGTTTTTTCAACCCTGAACCACGGCGCCCTCAATTTGCAAGCGGGGAGCATAACATTGATCGATGCGTCGCATTCTGTTCGGTATCAGTCATTCGACGTATTGTTCCACCATGAGTACAATTGCTTTGGCCCCTGCAACTTGCTGATTCCTTATTGGGGCATTGAGGGGATCAAAATTGACCAGGAAATCCATTCGGAAACAGTTGGGGCTTTTTTGCAGGAGCTTGCCACATTCAATGTCGACTGGGATTCGGAAGTTTTGGCTTTGGGGCTCAAGCTCGGGACCGAATATCAGTATACCATCAAGCCTTGCTTGAAATGGTTCACTAACGCCTCTTTCAGCATCGTTGCCGGAAACAATGATACGACTAACAGGCAAATAAGAACAGTCGATAGTACCGTGCCTCTTGATGCTGATATTAAATTTAAGGACTGCTCCGGTATCTGCATTCCCGGATGCCATCTTATGACGGGCCTTAGCTATGAACAGGATTTTTGCGGCATGCTCCTCAGAGCGCGCATCGGATATGAATTTCTCGAATGGTGGAATGTTCCTAAAATCCGCCGATATTTTTCCGCAGATCTTGACGATATCGGGGTCTCAACCGCATCGCTCGGGTCCAGTTTAGGATTTCACGGCCTCTTTGTCGGACTCGATGTAGGATTCTAAGAAAAAGGGAAATTGGTGAAGATGAAGCCGGTTTCCCTCATTTGAGCATGTTCCGTCTATTGCAAAGTATTGGCCCTCTCCAAGCCGTCCAGCGCATAGCGTCGATTGGGGGTACGTTTAAGCGAGGTTTCGTAAGCTTTCTTCGCTTCCTCAGGGCGATTTTCTTTAAGAAGCAAATCCCCATAAAGTTCTCGAACAGGGAGGATTTCGCCGGGCGAGGTGGGGTGTTTGTCCATCGATTCTTCGAGATTGGCCGCATCGTTCATGAGCGCAAGAGCTTCTTGAGTGTTTCCTTTTTCGTAGAGAATCCAGGCGCTAACAGCTTTACCAAGAGCTTCTGTCATATATGCCCAATAAGCATCGTCTTCGCCGCGCAAGTTGCTGACAAGTTCCATGATCCGGTCGCGGGCGGCCTCGGCCTCTTTTAGGTTGCCGGAGCGCGCAGCGCCAATGCCCCGAGCGTAGTAAAAGAGCGCCTCGGCTGCCGGAAATTTCTCCCAGTCAATGGTTTCCGGTCTTCGCAGCTTAAGCTTTGCCGCTTCTTCCCACTTCTGCTGCTCCAAGTAATACCGGGCCTGCGCCGCGGCGATATTGTAGGTGGTAAATGATGCCGGCCACATTTCTTCGACCTGCTGAACCCTTTTCAGAGTTTGCCTCGCTTTTTCTTTGTCGCCAAGTTGCAGATAGGCATACATCATATAGTCCAAGGCGTGGGCATAATGACCGCTGGCATGGGGATCGTCTTCGATTTCGCGGAGCGCCGCATCGGCGGAGCGCTCGTTCCATTCCGCTGTCTCCTCCCAGTATCCCAGCCGGACGAAGATATGGCTCGGCATATGCAGGGCGTGAACCGTGTCGGGCGCAAGTTGATCGTATTTTCGGGCAGTGTCGAGAGCTTTGTGGGCCAGCTTCGGGCTGTCGTAGGCGTGGATGAGGTAGTGGTACAGGCCGGGGTGTTGAGGGTGGTCTTCAAGAAAACGTTCCATAAGGGCCCCCGCACGCTTTTCGCGAGAATAGTCCCGTTCCTTATCCGGAGAGAACTGGGTCATGGCATAGCTGATTTCCCCCAGCGCATAAAAGGCGGCCGCGTCCACATCATCGGGATAGGCCTCGTGAAGCTTTCTCTGTGCCTCCATCCAGGCTTTTACTCTTGCTTCGTGATCCCTTGCGCGGCCTTCTCTCGGCGGCTTAGGATTGATAAAGAATGCCTCGGCTGCTGCGATGTAGTCTGCTTCGCGCTCGGTTTTTGCTCCGATCTCCTGAGCCTTTCTGATAGCTGCCTTGCCGCGCTCGAGTCCTTCCTCGCTTGTAGGATGCCAAAGCGGCTGGAAGCTTGTCATGGCGATTCCCCAGTGCGCCATAGCGCAATTCGGGTCTGCTGCGGCCGCAGCCTCGAAGCGGGGTCTTGCTTGCTCATACATCATGTGATGCAAATGCGCCAGACCGGTCTCAAATTCTTCCTGCGCTTGTGAATTGCAGGAGATAGGAAAATTCACAACTCCGTGTTTATGCTCTCGGGAAGGATTATCCTCAGCAGTGTTGCAGCCCGAGACGATTAAGGCGGCGCTGACGGCGAGAGTGTTGTATTGAATTATCTTATTGAAAATGAACGATTTAAGCTTCATTGCGACTTCTCCACGTTATATTCAAGCACGCTTTGTCTATAACGTCTTTTTAGATTTTTAAAGAGGAGACAGTCAAGTTAAAATATGAGTTGATTCGTCATCCATGGAAAAAAGGGGAGGTTTCCCTCCCCTTCCTGACAGACAATAATTTACAGCGACGGCCCGATGGGCAGCGTCAGAAGCGGCTGTTCGGGACATCCGCTTTGAAGCGCCAGCAATTGGGTTATCAGAGAAAAGGTTGATTTTGACGAGAGATCTCTGTCGTCGATGTAAAAGACCGTGCCTCGGTAGCAAATCGATACAAATTGGCACGGAGGGCACCCTTTTTTTAGCTTCATTGGATGGGTGTAGACCTGAAAGAGGTTGCCGAGCACTTGGTTCCAATCGAACACATTTCCCTGTTCGTCGGTTGTCAGGGTCACTCTTCCATCCATTTCGTCGCTGATTGGGATGTTGACGCCGTGAGAGAGGAAGTAGAAGACCCCGAGAGGCGATCTTGTTTGTATCGTGATCTCGTCGCCGCGGTGCTGCCTTCCGTGATGCCTTGTCAAATAAAATTCATAAGTGCCCGGGTTTAGCTCAAGGTGGCTCCAAAAATGATCCATTAGAAGCGGATCGGCCAAACTCCGTTCAATTTGAAGCATATAATAAGGTTTGCCTTCCTTGTCATGCTTTTTGGCAATGTGCAGAGCGTCTCGGCTGTCTAATTCTTGAAATATGTTTGCCAATTCGATAAATTCCTCGTACTCGGGTACTTCGAGGGGGGTAGGACCGGTTGCGGTCGGCGCGTTTCGCACGTTGTTCATTCTCTGAATGCAGCAGCGAAGCAATCTGTCGGTTCTCCAGCCTGAGGCGTTCAGATGAGAGAAGGTATCGAATCGGATTGGGGTCAAAAGCTGCTCGACGAATCCTTTTCCGGTCAGAGGATTGTATGTCGTTGTCGGCTTTTCGGAATATTCAAGGCCGACTGTCGGCTTCCAGCCGATGCTTGGAAAGTCAGTGTTGCCTGTTTCAAATTGATTGTTGAACACTCTCTTGAAATCGTATGAGGCGGAAACGACGCCGATATCCAAAAATGAGGGATTGTCATGGTAGCGGAGGCGTACGATATTCAACAATAGTTGTCTGTCAATTCCTTTCTGAACCGCTTCGTTGTAGGTGACAGCGTCTTGGCGAAGGTTGTGGGGTCCGACTTTGAGTCCGCAACTGGTCGCCATAATGCAAATAAGTGGTAAAAGTAGTTTTCTCATTGATGCTTATTTCCTGGTTTTAATTATTTAGCTTGGAGTGAGATCATAACGCTCCCGGTACTTAATTTTCAACAGATCTTCGAGCAAATGGGGCAGTTTTTTTTGTCATGAGCCTTTGCGGGACAGAACTTTCGGGCGAAGTAAATGATTTGTAAATGAAGCTTGATCCATGAGTCTTCGGGGAAAAGTTTTTTGAGATCTTTTTCGGTTTGCACAACGTTTTTTCCGGAGCTCAAAGTCCACCGTTTGGCGCATCGGTGGATGTGGGTGTCCACGGGAAAAGCCGGCTTGCCAAAGCCTTGGGCCATGACGACGGAGGCGGTTTTATGGCCCACTCCGGGGAGAGCTTCCAAATCTTCGAAATTACCGGGAACTTTTCCGCCGTGCTTGTCTATCAGCTGCCGCGATAAATTCCATATGGCCTTGGATTTGGCGGGCGCCAAACCGCAGGGACGGATGATATCTTCTATCTCTTCTATCGAGAGCTTGATCATCTGCTTGGGCGTGGAGGCTTTTTTAAAGAGGGCGGGCGTTGTCAGATTGACTCTGGCGTCGGTGCATTGAGCCGACAAAAGAACGGCGATCAATAGGGTGTAATTGTCTTTGTGTTCAAGAGGAATAGGCGGATCGGGGAAATGCTTGTCGAGAATTTCTTGAACGAGGGCGGCTTTTTCTTTTTTTTTCATTTTCCTATGCAAAATTTTGAGAAGATGGCGCTTAAAATATCTTCTGTTATGTCGATGCCGATGATTTTTCCGAGCTCTGTCAGTGTTTGGCGCATATCGAGGGAGAGAAATTCCGGCGAGCGTTTTTCTTTGAGGCCGTCGATCAGGTTTTGGCAATGGCCGGCAGCGTTGTCAATCGCTTCTTTGTGGCGTGCGTTGGTGATCAGCACCTCTTCGGATGACGGGGGCCCGTTTGTCCAGACGATATCGTCGATTTGTTTTTTTAAATAATCGAATCCCTCCCTGGTTTTGGCCGAGACGGAGGCGACATGGGGAAAGAGAAGCTGCGGCGGCGGCTTGTGGGTAAGATCGGATTTGTTCCACACAACGAGGGTCTTTTTCGGGGGAACAAGCTCAAACAGTTTGCGGTCGTGCTCTGAAATTCCCTTTTGCAAATCAAGGACAAGGAGGACAAGGTCTGCGCTCTTCATTGCTTTTCGCGAACGGAGCACTCCTTCCTTTTCGATAACGTCGTCGGTTTCCCTTATGCCGGCGGTGTCGGTCAGGCGAAAGTTCAGGTTTCCTAAACGGAGATTGTCCTCAAGTATATCGCGGGTTGTGCCGGGAATGTGGGAGACGATCGCCCTGTCGCGCTCGAGCATGGCATTCATGAGGGAGGACTTGCCGACGTTGGGACTGCCGACCAGGCAAAGGGCGACGCCGTCTAGGGCTATCCGCCCGTCATGGAACGTGCTGCTGAGTGTTTCTATGTCTTCTTTTACAGACGATAAATGATTTATCACTTCTTCAATGTCTGCGAATTCAATATCTTCTTCGGGAAAGTCCACCCAGGCCTCGAGCATGGCGGCGATGTCTGTCAGCCGAATTTGGAAAGAACGGATTTTTGCCGACAATGCGCCTTGAAGCTGCTGCTCGGCGGCGTTTAAAGCGTGTTCGTTTTTTGCCGCGACAAGTTCTTGTATGGCTTCGGCCTGGGCTAAATCGAGTTTTCCGTTCATGAAGGCTTTGAAAGAAAATTCGCCGGGTCTCGCGGGCCTTGCTCCGGCTTTTAAGACGACGTCGAGAACGCGTCTGGTGATAAGCGATCCTCCGTGGCAGTGGATTTCGACAGTGTCTTCACCGGTGAAAGAGCGCTTTCCCAGCATCGGAAGCACAAGGGCGTCGTCGATATGGCGCCCCTGATTATCCCGAATGCGTCCGAAGTGCGCCGTATGGGATTGATAGGTCGCCACAGAGCCTGTAAAAACGCGGTCCGCAACTCCGACAGCGTCTTTGCCGGAGATGCGGATGATGGCCACTCCCCCTTCGCCCGGCGGCGTCGCCACTGCGGCAATCGTTTCACCGGGTTGGTAGGGTTCGTGAATGAAGGATTCCATTGCTTAAGCAGGCACCGGTGACATTTCAGGCGCAGGCGCTTTTTCCGGTTCCGGCAGCGCCTTTTGGCACTCGGATGCGATGGAAAGGTAGGCGGCGATGAGTCCTGCTGCCAAGACCAAGGGGAGCGGCGCGCCGAACAGGGCCAGGCTGATAACCGCGATTTTGCTCAGGCCTTCAATGGTTTTGATTTGATTGAGCACGGCTTTGAATATATTGGTCTCGTTTCCTTTGTTTACCTCTTCTTTAGCCCTGGTGTACCACTGATAGCAGTCGATTGTGAGGAAGAGGAGCAGGCTGACGTTTTTCACAGTTGAAAGGCCGACCGACGTGACGCATCTGGCAGCCGTTTCCATGTTGGTGCCGCCGATTGCAAACGCAATTTTTGCCGTGTGTGCGACAAACGCCTCGCTGACTGCGGCAAGCTGCGGAACGAAAAGCTTTTCGACGGCAATCCAGGTTTGCGTCAGGGTTCCGATCGCCAGGGCGCTGATTTTGAGGATGTAGGGAATTTGATATCTACAGTCGATCCCGGTTGTATTGGCCAGCCCTTTTTTCTCTTTTCCGGGTTGAAAAAGGTTGTTTTCCTTATCGACGCATGAATAGGCGAGCCCTTCGGTGTCGACGCAGATTTTGCTGGTTAGATTGACCGTGTCGCAAGTGCTTTTGAAAGTGCTCATGTTGGGCAGCGAGCTGAAAGCGTATTCCAGACATTTAATAGCGGCGGTGGCTACAGCTAAGATTTTGGCGGCGCTTTTAATATTATTTTTACTCCACAGTGTGTGGGCAGTCTCCCAAGGGTGGATGGCGGGATTGAATAGGGCTTTTGGCAAAGTGTCTGCTGCACAGGCTGCTGGCATGGATGAATCTCCTTAATTGAAGTTGTTTTAAACCATCAAAAATGATAATGTCTACGCCATTAAAAGACAATAATAATTTAGAGTAATGTTAAACCCTGACTATAGCCCTTACACCGCGGATTAGGGTCACAATCAGGGGTAACAGCGAGCGGGCGCCCGTTTTGTTTTCGACCCGGAAAAATTATGTCCTGTCCCATTCGAAATCTTCTGCCGCATGGGACAGCCGCTTTGCCTACCTGTTTGACCGAACTTTCGAGAGCAGCCTCAAAATTTCAATATAGAGCCAGATCAAGGTGACCATCAGCGCGAAAGCGCCGTACCATTCCATGTATTTTGGAACGCCTGCCGCCGCCCCTTTTTCAATCACGTCGAAGTCGAGGATAAGGTTGAGCGCTGCGATGATCACAACAATAACGCTGAAGCCTATTCCGGCCCAGCCCGCTCCGTAGATAAATTCGAAGTGAACGCCGAAAAAGCTGAATATTAAGGAAGTCATGTAGACTAAAAAGATCGCTCCCGTAGCTGCTACAATGCCGAGCTTGAATTTTTCCGTTGCTTTAATCAGCCCTGACGTGTACGCCGCGAGCATGACGGCCAAGGTGCCGAAAGTGAGGCCGACCGCCTGGATGACGATTCCGGGGAATTGGGCCTCAAGCGCCGAGGAGACGCCTCCGAGAAACAGTCCCTGGAAGAGTGCGTATATTGGAGCGGATAGCGATGCCCATTCTTTTTTGAAAATCGTCACAAGCGCTGTAATGAATCCTCCGAACAGGCCGAGGAACATCCAGGGCGCGGCCGCAGAGGGGTCGCCTGTCTGCAGGTACAGGCCCCAAGTGTATCCGGCGGTAAGCAGAACAAGTCCGAGCAGAATGAATGATTTGACCACGGTTCCTCCGATGGTCATGACATTGCCGGCGGCGGATAAGCCCTTTAGTCTTGAAAATGTTCCTTCCGATAAAGCGGGATTGGCTGAGCGCATCATAAAAAAATCTCCTATATCTTGGTTACACCCATTATAAACGAGCGTTTACTTGTAGAAAACAAGTTTTTGAGGTACAATGTATACATATTAATACACATGGGTTTCGTATGTTTTCTTTTCTTAAAAAAATTCTAGGCAGCTGGCAGGACCGCGTTGTTAGAAAATACCGAAAAGTTGTCAAAGATATCAATCGGATCCAAGAGGATCTGCACTCCTTGAGCGATCAACAGATCAGGGCCAAGACCGACGAGTTCAGGAAACGGCTTCAGGAGGGCGAGACGGTTGATCAGATACTTCCGGAGGCCTACGCGGTCGTCAAAGACGTCTGCCGCAGGATGGTCGGCACCGAGGTCCACGTTTCGGGCTATGATCAAAAGTGGGACATGGTCCCCTACGACGTTCAGCTGATAGGGGCCATCGCTATGCACTACGGGGCGATAGCCGAGATGCAGACCGGAGAAGGTAAGACGCTGACGGCAACGCTTCCTCTTTATCTCAATGCGCTGACCGGCAGGCCCGTCCACCTGGTGACAGTCAACGACTATCTCGCAGAGCGCGATTGCCAATGGACAGGATCGATTCTGCGATGGCTGGGGCTGAAAACAGGGGCCTTGACCAACGCTACGCCTCCTGAGAAGCGGAAGGAAATTTATGAATGCGACGTCGTCTACGGCACGGCTTCAGAATTCGGTTTCGACTATCTTCGCGACAATTCCATGGCCGCGAGCAAAGAGCAGCAGGTTCAGCGGGGCTACTACTTCGCCATTATCGACGAAGTCGACTCCATTTTGATCGACGAGGCGAGAACGCCTCTGATCATTTCGGGTCCCGCTCCCCAAAGCTACCAGATGTACGGCGAATTGAAGGCGGGCGTATCGGAGCTTGTGCGCCGCCAGCGCGACCTTTGCAACAAGCTTGCCACCGAGGCAAGGCGCGTTTTGGACAAAAGAGAGCTTGAAGGCTCGCTCCGCCCCTCGGATGAGGAGGTCGACTCCGCCATAAGAAAGTTGTGGATTGTCAGCAAGGGAACGCCGCGCCATAAAGTTGTGAAAAGGATGCAGGAAGATCCCGATCTGCGCTCAGCCATCGACAATATCGACCTTTACTATCACGGCGAGCAGGGAAAAAGGGAAAAAGCCGAGGCGCTCTCGGACCTGTATATCATTGTCGATGAAAAAGGCAACGAGTACGAGCTGACCGACAGGGGCATTGCGACCTGGGGTGAAATCGCGGGCGGCGGCCATGAAGACGACTTTGTCATGATGGACATCAGCGACGAATATCTGAAGATCGACGAGGACGCCTCCCTTAGCGAAGAAGAAAAGATGGAGAGGAAATTGGCTGTCCAGGATGAGGACGCCAAGAGGAAGGAAAGGGCCCATAACGTCCGGCAGATGCTAAGAGCCCACCTTTTGATGGAAAAGGATGTCGACTACATCATTCAGGAAGGAAAAATTGTCATCATTGACGAAAATACGGGACGCCCCCAGCCCGGGCGCCGCTTTTCCGACGGCCTTCACCAGGCGATCGAGGCCAAAGAGGGCGTTTCCATTCAGAAGGAAACCCAGACCTATGCCACGATTACCCTGCAGAATTTCTTCCGGATGTACGAGAAGATTTCGGGCATGACAGGAACCGCGATTACCGAGGCCGGTGAATTCAAAGAGATTTACAAGCTTGACTGCCTCCCGATTCCGACCCACAAACCCTGCGTCCGTGAAGATGTCAACGATGAAATCTATATGACCGAGCGGGAGAAGTACAATGCGATCCTGACCGATGTCAAAACGGAAAACGAGAAGGGAAGGCCGATTTTGATCGGTACCGAGTCTGTGGAAGTCTCGGAGAAGCTTGCCAGGATTTTCAAGCAGAACCGCCTTGAGCATGTCGTCCTGAACGCAAAAAACCACGCTCGCGAAGCCGAGATCATCGCTAATGCGGGACAACGGGGAGCTATTACGATTGCGACCAACATGGCCGGACGGGGAACCGATATTAAGCTCGGCGAGGGAATCGCAGGCATCGGCGGCCTGTATGTTATCGGCACAACGCGCCACCAGTCCCGCCGCATTGACCGGCAGCTGAGGGGGCGGAGCGCCCGTCAGGGGGATCCGGGAAGCTCAAAGTTTTATGTGTCGTTCGAAGATTCGCTCATGCGCCTTTTTGCCTCTCCAAGGCTCAATGCGATCCTTCAGAAGTTCAGACCTCCCGAAGGCGAGCCTATTTCCGCGAAAATTCTGAATCGGTCGATAGAAACGGCTCAAAAACGTGTGGAGCAAAGAAACTACACGATTCGCAAGCACACTCTCGAGTACGACGATGTGATGAATAAGCAAAGGCAGGAAATTTATTCATTCCGCAATGACATTCTGTGCACGCTCGGCATTATCGATCTTGCGTGCGAAGTTCTTGAAGACGTTATTTACCAGGGAGTTGAAGAACATTTTAGCAGCCGTTCGGTCTATGGGGGCTGGAATGTTGAAGGGTTCTGCGAATGGCTCCTCACTCATTTCCCCGTCAAGCTTGAGGCCGGTGAATTCGAAGGGGACGGCGAATCCGCTGACGATATCGCCGCCTCGGCTGCCGAGAAGGTGGTGAAGGCTTTCCGTGAAAAATGCGATCGGGAGATGGAAAAATTTGCCGGTTCCAACAATCCCCCTCCGCCCGAAAGGGACAATCCAGTTGAATATGCGGTAAGAAACGTGATGATTAGGGAGGTCGACAGGCTGTGGCAGCGCCACCTCCTCTCAATGGATCATCTTCGTTCAGATGTCGTTCTCCGTCAATTCGGCCAGCGCGACCCTCTCATGGAATTTAAGCACGAGGCGTTCCAGCTTTTCCATGAACTGAGTATCAACCTTCGCACCACAATTGCCCAAAATCTGTTCAAGTTCGAGCTCATGTCCGTCAACACCTCCCAGCTCGAGGCTATATTGAGCCAGATGAATATGGAGAAGGAAAGATCGCTTGTCGATAACTTCGAGCAGCCTGCCCAAGAGCAGCCTGCCCAAAATGGCGAACCTGAAAGAGAGGCGCCTGCGCCGGTTCATGTGTTGAAAGGCCCCGGACGCAACGATCCCTGTTCGTGCGGCAGCGGAAAAAAATATAAGAAGTGCTGCGGGGCGAAGGAAGAGATCGTCAATTAATCTCTTGCATGAAAAAGAGGGTTTAATTAATAAAAACCTTGAGACGCTCTGAAGACTTTGCACTTAGGCTTGGGACGCATTTGATATGAACACAATGAAAAAAACAAAACTATGCTGGAACTGCGAAGGCGTAGTCGACCGTTCTGCGGAAAACTGCATTTATTGCGGTGTCTATCTTCATCCCGAAGAAGAAGATCTTGATGATCAGGAGGATGAAGAAGAGTCCCATCCATCTTTGTATCAACAGCAGGAATCTTTAGAAGAGAGTGACGAGGAGCAAAAGCAAGCCTACAGCGGAGAAGAATACAAGATTGAAGACCTTGAGTCCGAAGAAGCCTTCAAAGGATCGGAGGATATTCGAGGGGTGATCCTTCCTCTTATTTTTTTGCTGGCCGGCTCGGTATTCCTTCTTTTTAGCGTTGTCCTCTACTTCTTTTCCCAGGATGGGGTTTTTGTTCTCAAATGGAACGCCAATTACTGGTTCATTTACCTTTTCTTCTCCATTCCCCTCCTTTATATAGGCTGGAGAACACTTCAATACTTTGAAGAACGGGGCAATTGACCAAGGTTTTCATCACCGAATTTTTAAGCAAAGTCTACGAAAAGGCGCTCGACAAACAGCTTCAGACCGGAGACTTGGCGTGGAAGCGAATCACAGAGATGCTCAATCGGTCGTATTCCGACCGCTTTTTCGACACTCTCGGAGAAGATGATTTTAACCTTCTCAAAGAGAAGATGCCGGAGATTGCCCCGCTCATTGCAGAAGTGTTGCAAATTGAAAAGGACAATCAAAGAGATACTGTCAAGGATTGGAAACAGAGGCGTAAATATGCCCTTCTTGAGGGAAAGCGGTCGACATTGTCGAGAGATAATATCCTGGAGTTTATCAGGGATCTATACATCCCATTCGCCGGCTGCGGCGAAGAAATTTCATTCGACCCAGATGAACTGGCGGCGACTGTTCCTCTCGAAACAATGAAGAAGGATTTCGCAAAATATGGCGTTATCCCCCTAAGGTCGATTGATCCGGGCGCCGAGGTTTTGGTGATCGGCTGCGGCAACCTACGGCTGACAGGATGCGCCGGAGAGGATATCGAGGATCTATTTTACGCCAAAGAGCACGAGCACGAAGGGCAGGCGACGATCTCTCCCGACTTGGACAACAACCCCAATTTGCTGGCGTTTGCCGGCAGTCAATATCTTGCTCCTTATTTCAAAAAGAAAAAATTCTCCAAGATCATTTTCGAGGGATTCTTCCCTTTTCCCCGCATGAAAAAAGAGTTTTGCCGCGACCTTCTCGAAATTTCAAATGGAAAAATCCTTCTCAACGAGGGAGGCCAGGTCGTAGACATGACTGAAAAATTCCATCAATCCAAAGAGGATGGAGTCTTTTTTGAGTTTCTGATATCTTAAAGCTTTTTATTGAAAAGGAGGATAAATGGAACCCTCGAATGTTTTGGGTATCGGTCAAGTCGTCATGGATAGCTATTACCCCGTTTCTCAGGAAGTGTTTGATGCGAAAAATCAAACCGGAGGAGGTCAGCAGATTGTTGACGAGATTCAATACGACGAATTGACAGCCGGTATGAAGCGCCTCGAAAAGATGATCCCGGCGGGGAGCACGACGAATATGGCTAAAGCTTTATGCGATCTCGGAGAATCTGTCCGTATGAGGGTCGTCATGGGCGATGACGAAGAGGGGGCGATTTACTTGGAAGAATTAGAATCGCGCGGCGCATCTGTTTATCCTTATATTGTTGAGGGTAAAAGAACCGCCCGGTCGGCCATTTTCGTTGCCCCCAATGGCGAGCGCGATATGAACACATGCCTCGGAGCGGCGGACGCTCCGTTTGATGTGCCCGTTAAGCTCTTTGATGGCAAGCCTCATGTCCATATCGAAGGATACCTGGTGGGTGTGGGGGAAGTTGTGGGCAGCGTTGCCGCTAAGATTCGGGACAAGGGACTTAGCAGTTCAATCGATCTGGGCAGCGAGGGTTTTGTCAAATTCAGAAAAAATGAATTTCAGAAACTGATGCGGGAGCGCGTTGTTAAAGTGCTCTTCGGCAACGAAGATGAAATTATGGCCTTGACCGGAGAATCGCTGGAGAGGTCGTGTAAAACCCTCAGCCAACATTTCAACACGGTCGTGGCGACGCGCGGGGCCAAGGGAGGGTTTGTCCACACAAAGGGAGATGATCACCCTTACAAATTTTCCGCAAAAAAAGTTGACGCGGTATGCAATTCCACTGGCTGCGGCGATAATTTTATGGGAGGTTTTCTCTATGGGTATATTCGCGGCAGGCCCCCAAAGACATGCGCCCAAATCGGCGCGCTGCTCGGCGCTGAAATCATTAAGCAAGGCCGCCCCGACCTTCCCCGCGACCGGGTCAAAGAGATTAGGAGGCAGGCAGAGGAGTTGCTTGATGTTGCCGCAGAGTCTGCGCGGTATAGTCCGAACTTGAGTTAAGAGGCTTTTTCCGGCTCTTTTTTTTCTTTGTAGTCGGTGATATAGAAGCCGGAGCCGCGGAAGGAGAGACCGATGCCCCCGCCGAAGCCCCGCTTGAGCTTAGGCTTCTTGCAGTGGGGGCAGGTCTTAAGCGGCTCGTCGCTCATCTTTTGAAGAACTTCAAGCCGCTTTTTGCATTCGGCGCATTGGTACTCGTAGGTCGGCATTAGAAGCCCATGCCTCCCATTCCGCCCATGCCGGGCATACCGCCCATTCCACCCATTCCGGGCATGCCGCCCATACCGCCCATACCTCCCATATCGGGGCCGGCTTCTGATTTGGGCTCGGGCTTGTCGGTCACCATGCACGCTGTCGTGATCAGGAGGCCGGCAATCGATGCGGCGTTGGCAAGAGCCTGCTTGGTGACGCGGACTGGATCGATGACCCCTTCCTTGAGAAGGTCGCCGAATGTGTCGGTCAGGGCATTGTAGCCGTAGGAGCCTTTGCCCTCGCGCACTTTCTCGGTGATCATGTTCCCCGCTTTGCCGCAGTTGTTGGCGATCTCGGTAAGCGGCGCGCTTGTCGCCTCCAGAACAATCCTGATGCCGGTGTTGATGTCGTCATCGTCAGTGTGAAGCTTCTCCAAAACGCTTGAGGCGCGGAGGAGGGCGACTCCGCCTCCGGGGACGATCCCTTCGAGAACGGCGGCTCGCGTGGCGTGCAGCGCGTCTTCAACGCGGGCTTTTTTCTCTTTCATCTCGGTTTCTGTCGCAGCGCCGATGTTGACGATGGCGACACCGCCGACGAGCTTGGCCAGCCGCTCTTCGAGTTTTTCCCGGTCGTAGGAGGAGTCGCTGTTTTTGATCTCGGCTTTAATCTGAGAGGCGCGCTCTTTGATTTTGCCTGTGTCGCCTGCTCCGTCGACAATCGTGGTTTCTTCTTTTGTGATTTTGACAGTCTTGGCCTTGCCGAAATGGGACAGGTCGGCATCTTCGAGCTTCATGCCGAGCTCCTCGGAGATGACAGTCGCTCCTGTCAGGATCGCGATGTCTTGAAGCATGGCTTTTCTTCGGTCGCCGAAAGCGGGCGCTTTGACGGCGCAGACGGGAAGGCCGGCTTTGACTTTGTTCACAACAAGCGTCGCTAAGGCGTCGCTGTCGATGTCTTCGGCTATGATAACGAGAGGCTTGGGATTCTTCTCCATTGCCTTTTCCAAAACGGGGACAAGCTCTTTTGCGGTGGAGATTTTCTTATCGACCAATAGAAGATTGGCGTTTTCAAACTCGCAAGTCATATTTTCCGGATTGGTGACAAAGTAGGGGGAGAGGTAGCCGTGGTCGAACTGCATCCCTTCGACAACATCCAGGGTGGTTTCCAGGCTTTTGGACTCGCCGACTGTGATGATGCCGTCTTTGCCCACCTTTTCCATGGCCCGCGCGATGATGCCGCCTATCTCCGGGTCGTTGTTGGCCGATATCGTGGCGATCTGCTTCACCTCGTCGGATGTTTCAATCGGGGTGGATTGCTTGTCGAGCGCTTCGATGAGCGCTTTTACGGCCTGGTCGATCCCCTTTTTCAGGTGCATGGGATTGGCCCCGGCGCTGACGCTTTTGACA
>SLFE01000251.1 GCA_007124415.1 Waddliaceae bacterium
CGCTAAACGACCTTTTCGAAAGACATACTTGATAAAGTAGGCTGAGAAAAGGTCGTTTAGAGACGGATAAAACATCGCAAAAAGCACTTTTCATCTTTTGAGTACACTCCCTAGTCATCGGGGTGTAGCGCAGCTTGGCTAGCGCGCAACGTTCGGGACGTTGAGGTCGGCGGTTCGAATCCGCCCACCCCGATCAATTCAATAGTAGCTGAATTCTATGTTCGAGATACTTTCCGAGCTGCGGAAGAGGCGATCCCTCCAAACCGAGAGCGATAATTCCTTTATAAAACTGAGAAAGTTCCACGTGGAACATTTCCACAGCTTTTTCCGTTCCCAAAAACGACGCATAGTTAACTTTTCGACCGTTGTGGGCATCCTGCTCGACATCTCCGAGATCGTCAGCGATCTGAAACGCCATTCCGAAATGCCAGGCAGTTTTTTTACAAGTATCCAACAAGTCAAGATCGCCGCCGCCAAACAGCCAGCCAAAGCTAAAGGCAATTTCGAATAAGGATACGGTTTTCAAATGAATGATTTCCCTAAGGACTTTTTCATTCAAAACGGGAGGGTGGATATCGAGATACTGGCCGCCCGCAGCCCCGCGCAGGCCGGTATTCCGAGAGGCCGTTTGCACAGCCAGCAGCCCTCTTTCGGCATCATTGAGATTCCTGCTGCTCTTGGCTATGAGCTCATAACCGGCAGAAATGAGGGCATAGCTGACCAATAAAGCTGTCGTTTCGCCAAACTTTTTATGAACGGAGGGCTTTTCCCTCCTGTAGTCGTCATTGTCCATGCAGGGGAGATCGTCGGCAACCAAAGAAGCCGAATGAAAGACCTCGATGGCCATAGCAGCCGGAACCGCCTGCTCGCCGCCGCCCAACGCCTCGGCGACCATCATGACCAATGCGGGCCGAAACCGCTTGCCCCCATTGAGCAAAGCATACTCGCAAGCATTCCGCAGTTGCGACTCGGGACCGAGATCTTGAACCACTTCCCGCATTTTTTCTTCGATTAGCGCTTGATAAGGCCGAAGAGTTTCGAAGAGAGATTCATTTTTTTGTTTGTGTGACATCATTGATTGAAACAACCTGGGATTTTTGAGCGGGTTTGACGATTGAGTTAGGAGGAACAATTCCTCCGTGGTTGACGCAAGGGTACCATCGCGAACGGGGGCCGATGATCGTGCCGGGATTTGTCACGGCGTTGCATCCGATTTGCACAAAGTCTCCAATAACCGCGCCGAATTTACGCAAGCCGGTGTCAACTGATTCACCATCAACACTTAAAACAACAGTTCCATTATCAAGCTTAAGGTTTGCGCATTTCGTTCCGGCGCCGAGATTGACATGATTCCCTAAAATGCAATCTCCCAGATAAGCAAAATGGCCGGCCTGGGCCCCATTCAGAAAAACCGTATTTTTCGCTTCTGTGGCATGACCGACGACGCAATGGTCGCCAACAACGACATTTCCCCGTATATAAGCTCCCTGCCGTATTGAGCAGCCCTTTCCAACGACGCACGGCCCTTTTATAAAAGCTCCCGGTTCGACAGCGGTACCTTCGCCAATGGAAATCAGCTCTGGATTTTCCAAAAAAGCCCCTTTAGGAATTTCAACATCGATTTTTCCAAGAGAAAGACTGTTTAAATATTCTTTTATTGCCGAAATGGCTTCCCAAGGGTATTCGCAAGCTTCAAATAAAGCCTTGTGGGCAAAATCGCTCAAATCGAAGAAGTTTTGTATATGCAGTGATTTCATAATCTTAGTCAAGATATCGGAAATGCACAATTTACACAAGATAGAGAGAAGAATATCTTTATATAGATCTTTTTTCTTCTTCTTAAGGCGGTGTGGAGATGTTCAAAACCGGCAGATTCTCCTCTGAAAACTTTCTGTTCACATCATTGTCGACAAGGTGTCGAAAAGCGCCGCTTATACACATGTAAGAAGTTATGAACAAAAAGGGCCGCAAGTTATCGACAGTATTTTTCAGTCTGTGTTTATGGGGGCATTACGCGTCGTCACATCCAGGTGGAGCTACGATCACTAAGAGGAAACTTTATACTTCAAAGAGCTGAGACTCCTGCTTTTATCGCCTTTCCAAAAAGACCGAAAAAAATGGCTGCCACAAAAGAAGAGAATGGCTTTTCTTCAATAATACTATTAAGTGGAAAAGAATCTGGGTGAGAGGATTCGAACCTCCGACCCCTTGCACCCCATGCAAGTGCGCTGGCCAAGCTGCGCTACACCCAGATTGGAAATTATACGGCCGCAAGCCCCTCAAACTGAAGCTCGGACTTCTTAAATTCGGAAACGGCTATCTTGGCGCACGCCTCAATGATCGTTTCCATCGGGTCGCCAAGATCAACGTCGGCCGCGTCCAAATCAACTGAAATCGTCGCTTTGTAAACCATGCCGCCCTTGATGCCGCTAACTTTAAAGTTTGCGAAAATTCCGTCTTTCTTCTTTGTGATATTGATAAATCGTATCAGGTTGTTCTCGGCTAAATTATTCATTATCGTCCCCATTTCATTAGTGAAACAATGATCATAGCTCTTTTGCCTATTCCGGTCAATGTTGAAAACTATGGTAAAACCTGTTGATAAGTGGGGAGTTATTGGTGAATAATCCCCCGGGGTGTTAATATCTTCAAAATTACTGACAGAGTTACTGACAAGTATAAAAGGGGGAGGTGCCGAGTGTAATTTCCCGGTTATCAACATTTCCACACCCCCTTAAGAAGAAGAAACAATATATATTTCCTTTTCTCTTCCTCAATCTTTGTGGAAAAGTAGCATATGTTTATGGAGTCCTTTATGACCTGTACGTTTGAACTGGAAGCCTCTTGGCAAAATGCGTTGTCTGACGAGTTGGAAAAGCCTTATATGGCCGAGCTTCAAAAATTTATTGATCGTGAACAGAAGGAGCACATTATTTATCCTCCCAAGGATTTGATTTTCAACGCTTTCGCACATACTCCTTATGATAACACAAGAGTTGTGATCGTCGGACAAGATCCTTATCACGGTCCGAGCCAAGCGCACGGACTCAGTTTCAGCGTCCAGAGGGACGTTAAGCTCCCCCCTTCGCTTCAGAACATCTTCAAGGAGATTAAGCGGGATGTCGGCGATTTTAAGGCGCCTCATGGCTGTTTGCTGTCCTGGGCCGATCAAGGCGTTTTGCTTCTCAACTCGATTTTGACGGTGCGGAAGGGGCTTCCGGCTTCTCATCAGGGAAAGGGGTGGGAAAATTTTACCGATGCGGCATTGATGAAACTGAATGAAAGGGACGAGCCCCTTGTTTTTATTTTGTGGGGGATGTACGCTCAACAAAAAGGGCGCTTTTTGGACGGCCGTAAACATTTGATTTTAAAAAGCCCCCACCCTTCTCCATTTTCAGCCCGCAAAGGGTTTTTCGGGTGCGGACACTTTTCTGGGGCGAATGCTTTTCTTAAAAAAAATGGACAAACACCCATTGACTGGCGGCGATTGGATTGATACCGTTCGGTTGAGCGGCAAGTGTATTTATTTAAATATACAATTTATTTTAAATTAATAATCAGTTATAATAAAAGTGTAGGGAAACGTACTAAGGTTAAATTATGATAACCCAACAGAAAATAAAAACTGTTTTAGATGAGCTTCAGGAAAATGGCGCTGCGGACATTTCGGTATTTGGCGGCCGTGTCCAAGCTAAATATTTTCCTCAAGATGCCAAATTGACGCTTACAACAAAAATTTATGACGGGGTGAACTTTTTTCCGAAAAGCGTGCGCGACTGCTTAAAAAAAGAGCCGCCTATGCCTCCTGCTGATATTCAAACCTACACTACCTTGGAAGAAGAATCCTTTCAGGCCTTCCTTCACTATCTTGGAAGCGTGGAGAGAGTGGATGCGGAAAAATTGAGAAAGCTGCTCGAAGAGTTTGGCTGGATTGCCGAAGAGTGGCGCTACTATCTTGATGACTGCGATAAAAAAGACTTAATCCATGTTCTTCAATAGCAGTAAATTTCTATTCACAAAGTGTCTTCGTATTTTTGCATAAATGATCGATGCTTCATAAATTCCCGCAAGGGGAACGGCGAGGCAGATTTGTGTAAAAATATCGGGGGGAGTGAGTATGGCGCTCAAAACAAACGTGCCGACATAGGCGATAGGCCTGACCCTTTTCAGGGTATCTTCGGACACTTTTCTATAGTGGACAAGGAATAGCAAAATCAAAGAAAGCTCGAAAGCGAC
>SLFE01000031.1 GCA_007124415.1 Waddliaceae bacterium
ATCGACGCGGGCAAGACCACAACGACCGAAAGGATTCTGTTCTACAGCGGCCGCCTCCACCGCATGGGTGAAGTGCACGACGGCGGCGCCACCATGGACTGGATGGAGCAGGAGCAGGAACGCGGGATCACCATCACCTCGGCAGCCACCAGGGTGCATTGGAAAGATACCAACATCAACATTATCGACACCCCCGGGCACGTCGACTTCACCATCGAAGTGGAACGCTCGCTGCGCGTCCTCGACGGATCCGTCGCGGTTTTTTGCTCGGTATCGGGCGTCGAGCCCCAGTCCGAGACCGTATGGCGGCAGGCCGACCGCTACGGCGTTCCCCGGATCGCCTTTTGCAACAAAATGGACAGGACCGGCGCCGATTTCTTCTACGCCGTCCAGACAATGCGCGACAAGCTTCACGCCAACGCCATCCCCGTCCACTGCCCCATCGGCGCCGAAGCCGATTTCAAAGGAATGGTCGACCTCATCACGATGAAGGCCAACATTTTCAAGGACGAAACCCTCGGCGCGGAATGGGAAGAGCAGGAAATCCCTGCCGAGCTTCTCGAGAAGTCCAAGGAAATGCGCGCGGCCCTTCTCGAAGAGCTGGCAACCATCGACGAAGAGAACGAAGAGTTCATGACAAAAGTTCTTGAGGATCCCGATTCTTTAACCGTTGCAGAGATCGACGCGGCCATCCGCAAAGGGGTGATCGAAAACAAATTCACTCCCGTCCTCTGCGGTTCCGCGTTCAAGAACAAAGGGGTTCAGCAGCTGCTCGACGCCATTATCGCCTGGATGCCGACGCCGCTTGACCGCGACAACGTCAAAGGGACCGATCTGGAGACGGACGAAGACTTTTACATCAAGCCCGACGACAGCGAGCCTTTCGCCGGCCTGGCCTTCAAGATCATGAGCGATCCCTACATCGGACGACTCACCTATGCCAGGGTTTACCGCGGCGAGCTCAAAAAAGGCGACACCGTCATCAACACGACCAAAGACAAAAAGGAAAGAGTTTCCCGCATTGTCCGCATGCACTCGAACAAACGGGAAGAGATGGACACCGTCTATTCAGGCGACATCGTCGCCCTCGTCGGCCTCAAAGGGACCAGCACGGGAGATACGCTCTGCGCCCCCGGCAAAAAAGTCCTGCTCGAAAAGATGGAGTTTCCGGAGCCGGTTATCTCCATGGCGATAGAGCCCAAATCCAAGGCCGACCGCGAAAAACTGTCGCAAGCCCTCTCCTCGCTGGCAGAAGAAGACCCCACCTTCCGCGTTCACACCAACGAAGAAACGGGCCAGACGATCATCTCCGGCATGGGCGAGCTTCACCTCGACATCCTGCGGGACCGCATGATCCGCGAGTTCAAAGTGGAGGCCAGCGTCGGCAAGCCCCAGGTTGCCTACCGGGAGACGATCACCACCCCGGGCAAATCCCAAACCAAGTTCGTCAAGCAAACGGGCGGACGCGGACAATACGCCCACGTCGAGCTCGAGATCGAGCCCAACGAAACGGGCAAGGGCAACGAGGTCGTCAGCAAGATTGTCGGAGGCGTCATCCCCAAAGAATATATCCCGTCGACCATCAAAGGGATCGAGGAAGGACTCTCCACCGGAATCCTTGCCGGCTTTCCCCTCGTCGACGTCAAAGTCACGATTGTATTCGGATCTTACCACGAGGTCGACTCGAACGAAATGGCCTTTAAAATTTGCGGCTCCATGTCGATCAAGGAAGCCGCGAAAAGTTCAAAACCGGTCATCCTCGAGCCGATTATGAAAGTGGTCGTCACCACCCCTGAAAGCCACATGGGGGACGTGATCGGCGACTTGAACAGACGCCGGGGAAGAATCCAGGGACAGGAAAACCACAAAGGTTCTGTGATCGTCCACGCCGAAGTTCCGCTCAGCGAAATGTCCGGTTACTCGACAACCATCCGCTCACTCTCATCAGGCCGCGCCGCCTATTCGATGGAGCCGAGCCATTTCGAGCGTGTTCCGACTAAGATTCAAGAAGAAATTATTAAAGGATAACAAATATGGCAAAGCAAGCAACACCCAAAAAGCAAAGAGCGAAGATTCGCATCCGCCTGAAAGGATACGACCAGCGTTTGCTCGACCGGTCGGCAATCGATATTGTAGAGACTGCCAAAAGGACCGGTGCCGGCGTGGCGGGCCCTATCCCGCTTCCCACGCGCAAGGAAGTTTTCACCGTGCTGCGCTCTCCCCACGTCGACAGAAAGTCGCGTGAGCAGTTCGAGATCTGCACGCACAAGCGTTTGATCGATATCCTCGATCCCACCGGGAAAACCGTCGACGCCCTCAAAGGGCTGACGCTTCCCGCCGGAGTCGACATCAAGATCAAAGCTTAATGGAACACAAAAAGCGCAAAGGGGAGACCCTTTGCGCTTTTTTTCATAACGAACCTGGAGCAACCGCTTCCAGCAAACTTCCCACAGACCGCTCTTGCCAGTTTTCAAATGCCCGGACAATATCCTCGTAAACCTTTTCCGCCTCAAGCGGCTTCTCGCAAGCGGCCTATCTCTGCCATTCCGGGTTCTCACACCCCCGAATTAGCATTTTCCAAAACAACATGGCGTTGTTCTCTAATCGCGCCGCCTTTTTCTTTTCATTCCCGCCTGACCTGAAAGGGTGGCTTAAGAAAAGAAACGAAAAGACTGGAGAGAATTATCCGAATTTACAGAAAAAAGCTTGCCTTATCTTCAGGAGAATATTAGCTTAGCATGTGGTCCTAATTTTGGGGATTGTTACGGGTCATCAGTGAAAATTTTCCCTTCGGCCTTGAGCTTTTCCAGCTTTTTTTCTTTTTTTTCATCATCCGAATGAGGAATTTCATCCATATATTTATTGGATTCTTTAATGTTTTCCAATTTTTCGTCAGTAACTTTTTTTAAAGCTTTTATAGCTTTTTCTTCAATATCATTTTCTGATTTCGACAAGTCGGTTTCAGGGAAATCCTTAGGTAGCGCTTCCATAAGAGAGTTCTTTAAGATATTTAAGTATTTCTTATAATCTTCTTTACTTACACTTTTTGCGTGTTTTTTTCCAAATTCGTCTATTTTTTGATCTGATATTAAGTTGTATTCTGTTATAGTAATACGCGGAAGTTTTCTGGTGTTTATTAATTCATTTCCTAAGTTTACATATAGCCCTAAGGCTACCTTTTCAAAATAGGCATTCAGTGCCATTTTTTCGATTTCTTTGTCATCGACAGCAACGTCTCCAATTTTTTCTTTTAGAAGCACCATCATGGGCTTTCTATTTTGAGGTTCATTTTCCGGTGTGATTTGGTTGGTGATATAAGGGTGTAAGAAACTATTTGTAAATTCTTCAATGTAACTCTCTAATTTTTCATCGGGTTTACGTGTGGGGATATTTTTTTTGTAGTAAGTTTCGAGGTCAAATATCTCAGTTTCAGCAGATACATCGTCCTTTGATGTTTCGTGAGTTCTTTTTGGGAAAGTTTCATTGGAGACCACTTTTTCTTTACTTGATTGAATATCACCTGATGGTAAAACTTGCGAATTTTCCCTTTTTTTATTAAAACTTTCCTCCCCAATTCGTAATTTATTCTTTACATTTTCATTTAAGTTATCAGCTAGGTATTGTTTTAATTCATTAGATACTATACCCATTATATTAATTTCTTCCAGGGTTGTATTTTCATTAAACGCTTTTGCAAGGGATTTAGCGCTCTCGATATCCATACCTTCAGATCCGAAATAGAGATGAGTGAGCTTCTTATTAGTTTTTAAGGCGTCGGCAAGGGCTTTGAATCCTTCGGGTCCTACTTTAAAATTATATGATAAATCAAGAGTAGTAAGTGATTCATTATCCTTTAAAGCATTGGCAATGGCTTTAAACCCATCGCCACTAATCTGGGATAGAGCTAATTCAAGGGTAGTAAGCGAATTATGACTTTTTAACTCCTCGGCAAGGGCTTTTACAAAATCGTCTTTTAGATGGTTATAACCTAAATAAAGATGAGTGAGCGATGGATTATTACTTAAAATTCCCGATGAAGATTCTAATTCTCCTTCTAGGGCATTCCGTAAATTGAGATTAGTGAGTTTTTGTGACCTTTCTGCGGCAATAAAATTGAAACTATTTTTACTAACTTTATTACTAGATAAATTGAGATGAGTGAGTTTTTCTAGGTTTGCGATTTTTTTCATTGAATCCTCAGAGGGCCCAGAATACTTTC
>SLFE01000015.1 GCA_007124415.1 Waddliaceae bacterium
GAGGACGCCTCGCTTGCCGACAGGAAGAACATGGTCTACATGGGTACGGCTGTGACCTCGGGAAAGGGCGAAGCGGTTGTCGCCGGCATCGGGATGGATTCGCAAATCGGCAAGATCGCCCAGGCGATGCACGATATTGAAAGGGTGCAGACCCCGCTGCAAAAAAGCATCCACTCTATCGGGGTGTGGATGCTTGTCATTGTCTCGCTTGTTGTGATTCTTTTTGTCGGCATCAGTTTTTACGCCGGTCTTGACTGGCTCGATGTCTTTATGCTCAGCGTCTCGGCGGCAGTGGCGGCGATTCCCGAGGGGCTCCCCGCGGCTGTAACTGTCGTTTTGGCTGCCGGGATGACAAAGATGGCCAAAAGGCATGCGATCATCCGAAAAATGATGGCCGTTGAAACCCTCGGCTCCACAACGGTGATCTGCTCGGATAAAACCGGCACGCTGACGCAAAACCGGATGACGGTCAGAAAAGTCTACATCTACAATAAAACATTCGAGGTTGGAGGAGAAGGGCTTGATGTTGAAGGGGATTTCACATGCGGCGATGAAAAGGTCGATCCCAAAGAGGACCCTGTTTTAAAAAAAGCGCTTGAGATCGGCGCGATTTGCAGCGACACTTCGCTTTCTTCGGCAAAAAAGGGGGGGATTGAAGTTGTTGGCGACGCAACTGAAGGGGCTTTGTTGATTGCCGCGGCAAAGGGGGGCTTTCATGTCGGCCAATTGCGAAAAGGGCTTGAGCGGGAAGACGAGATTCCCTTTAAAAGCGACAACCAGTATATGGCGACTCTTCACAAAGATGACCGGGGCGCTCTTGTTTTCGTCAAGGGCTCGCCCGAGAAAATCCTCTCTTTCAGCTCGTCGGTTCTGCAAGGGGAGGAGACGATTGAGCTGACCGACTCGATCAAAAAAGAGATTGAAGAGGTCGCCAAAGGCTTTGCCAATGAGGCGCTTAGGCTGATCGCCGTCGCCTATTGCCGAAAAGACGCTCCTCTTGAGGAAGATTCATTCAAGGGAAGCCTTGTCTTTGTCGGCATGTTCGCTATGTTCGATCCGCCGAGACAGGAGGTTGTCCATTCCATCGAATCGTGCAAAGATGCGGGCATACGGGTCATTATGGTGACCGGCGACAATAAAAATACCGCCGAGGCCATTGCCGAGAAGATCGGGATCCACACGAGGGGAGCGATGGACGGCCGGGAGCTTGCCGAGACGTCTGATGAAGAGCTGAAGGAAAAGCTGAAAGATGTGAAGGTATTTGCCCGGATCGAGCCTTTGCACAAGCTGAGGATTGTTAGAGCTTTGCAAGATCTTGGCCACGTTGTGGCGATGACAGGCGACGGGGTCAACGACGCGCCGGCGCTGGAGGCGGCAGACATCGGCGTGGCGATGGGACAGATGGGGACAGATGTTGCCAAGGAAGCCTCGGAAATGGTTTTGACCGACGACAACTTCTCCTCGATTGTCGCGGCGGTCGAAGAGGGCAGGGCCATATTCAACCGTTTGCGCAATGTGAGCGCCTTTTTGCTGACGACCTGCTTCGGAGAGCTTTTCGGGCTGATCATCTGCGTCCTTCTTTTGGGCAAGGCGCCGCTGATTCCGCTGCAGATTCTTTGGATCAATTTGGTTACCGGGGTCATCGTAGCCGTTCCTTTGGGGCTTGAGCCTAAGACGGGAAGCGAGTTGAAGCAGGACCCGAGAGATCCCAAAGTGCAGCTGATTTTCCCCGGAATGGTCTACCGCATCGCCTTTTTGGCTTCGGTCTTGGGCTTTAGCGTTTACCTGATTTTTATATGGGGTCTTGCCCAGGCAGACTTGGACCGGGCCCGCACCCTTGTCTTTACCGCTGTCGTTGCCTTCGAGTGGCTGATCGCCTTTACTCTGCGCTCTGATGAGTTCACGGTCTTCAAGCTTGGAATCTTCAAGAACAAAACCCTGCTCTATGCGGTGGGGGTAGCTGTACTCATGCAGATGTTTGTCCTTTACTGGCCTGTTTTACAGGCCCCGTTCAGAACAGATGCCATCACTTGGGTCGAATGGGCTGTGGTGCTTCTCCCCGGGATCCTTCTTTTTGTTCTGGACACGGTTGGAAAGGTGATCGCTCCCAAGCTGTTTAGCGGCGGCAAATGGAAGAAGTCTAATTAATAACTCATTAGTAATGAGTGGAATATAAAAAGTTATGCAGAATGCAGGGCCCGGCCCCAATGGATTCAAACGGTTGTGTATAAAAATTTTATTTGAGAGTATGGGAATTTACCGAGGTGGGATTCTCCGTTCATGATGCCTTTAGCCATTGACAGCTCGCTCTTTCAGATTGCCGTTATCCTTTCGCTTGCGGGATTGCTGGCAACGATTGCCAATGGGCTTAAGCAGCCTCTTTTGATCGGCTACTTGTTCATGGGTCTTTTGGCAGGAAACTTGGACATTGAATGGCTGGAGGCGACAGCCGAAGTTGAACTGCTCGCCAAGACAGGGGTGGCCATCCTGCTTTTTCTTGTCGGCCTCCGGCTGGATTTGTCGAGCATTAAAAACCTGGGAAAAATCTCTCTGGCGACAGGGATCGGACAGATTGTTTTTACTTCCCTTTTCGGGTTCCTGATTTGCCTCGGATTCGGCTTCTCTTATCTTTCCTCATTTTATATTGCTGTAGCTCTGACATTTTCCAGCACGATCATTATCATCAAGCTGCTCAGCGATAAGAACGAGATTGATTCGGTGCACGGCCGTATTGCTGTGGGGCTTTTGATCGTCCAGGATATTGCTGTCATCCTGATTATGATCGTGATCACAGCGATGGGAAGGATGGAGACGTATGCGGATGTGGGCGCCGACCTCGCCACCCTTTTGCTTAGCGTCGTTGTTTGGATTGCGATTATTTATGTTTTCATGAAATACATCCTCCCGAGGTGGACGAAGCGTCTTGCCAGCTCCCGGGAGCTTCTGATGCTGTTTGCGGTCGCCTGGGCGCTCGTTTGGTCAAGCCTGGGGGAGATTTTCGGCTTCAGTGTTGAGATCGGAGCTTTTGTGGCGGGAATGATGCTGGCCTCGACGCCCTACAGCACCACCATAGGGGCCCGTGTTGTTCCTTTGCGGGACTTTCTGATCCCTTTCTTTTTCTTTGAACTTGGCTCAAATTTTCAAATTCAGCTTCTGGGCGACCAATTGACAGCGGGCGTTGTGCTGTCGCTCTTTGTGCTCATCGGCAACCCTTTGATCGTCATGGCGATCATGGGCTTTATGGGGTATCGGAATCGTACGGGTTTTTTAACAGGGGTCACTGTCGCCCAGATCAGCGAGTTCTCTCTAATTTTCGCCGCCCTTGGCTTGAGTTTGGGACACATAAGCACTGATGTTTTTAACATCATCACTCTTGTGGGTATTGTTACAATCGGTCTGTCCACCTATCTGATCATGTATTCGGTGCCGATTTACGAGTATTTGGCACCGTATCTGGAGATATTTCAGAGGAAGGTGCCTTACTCGGAACAATTGGGGGAGTTGGCCGAGACAAAAAAGCGCGATATTGTTCTTTTCGGTCTGGGCCGCTACGGACTTGGGCTTTGCGAGGCGTTGAAGGAATCGGGATTTTCGGTGACCGCCATCGACTTTGATCATCAGGCTTTAGAGCGCGCCGAAAAACATGGCATCGAGGCCAATTACGGCGATGTCGAGGATTTGGAATTCGTCGACGCGCTGCCGTTTCATCAATATAAGTGGATCGTCAACACGATTTCGAGCACCCATCTGAGCAAGCTGCTTGTAGACAACCTGAGGGAAGCGGGCTTTAAAGGGAAGATCGCTCAGACGGTGTATAGGGACGATCAAGAAGCGAAGCTGCCTACAGATAAGATCGATCTGATTTTAAAACCCTACGATGATGCCGCAATGGAAGCCTGCCAACTTTTAAGAACCCGTGAATTCATGATGAGCAGAACATTAGCTTGAAATGGACGTGCCCAATATGTTGAGAAGGGCCTCGATAGTCGGTTCGATTGACACGGTTTTCTTTTCTTTATTCATCGATTCGGCAAGGCGGTCCGGAATGGCAACCTTTTCGCCGATAACAGGCTCGACGACGTCTAAAAATTTAGCGGGGTGGGCCGTCCCGAGGACGATGCCTTGGCACTTGTTTTTGCTTTGGTACTGCTCAAGTCCCAGGCAGCCGACGGCGCCGTGCGGGTCGAGCAGGTACCCTGTCTCTTGGTAAACTTTTTTA
>SLFE01000009.1 GCA_007124415.1 Waddliaceae bacterium
TAAAGGCGAGTTGATAATATTTGCGCGCCTCTTTCTTGCAGTCGCTTTCATCTGTCAATAGTATTGAAGTCAATTTGGATTTAGGGGCTATGAATTGGCCTTCGCTGCGAAATTTTTTTGAAGTTTTTTTGATCCAACGTTCATGTTCGGGGTTGTCTCGATCAAGAAGAATATTTCTTTTTGCTCTTATGTCATCGGTTGAGTCTGAGCTGAAAGTTAGAAGGCTCAGCAAATAAATGTTTTTGTGCCAGGCTTTTAATCTAAAAGTGGACCTCCAAACAGCTGTTTTGTAGGCTTTTTTCCCTAAATCTTCCGCCGTTTTTTGATGGCAAATTTGAACGGCCCTGTATTGCCGGAGCGGAGAGTATACCGGTTTTTCCCCCATGACTTCCCGGTAAATGTCTTTCAATACAGCGTTTGTGTCTTTATCTATTTCTGCTGGAGGGTAAATGCTGTAAAAAACGCCGGAGATCCTCCAGTCATACTGAAATCCGAATTTCAACGCATCTTCCGTTTTGAGCAATTCCCATTTCTTCAAAGGGACTCGACAGAAAGTTTCATTGAGGGCATGCACTTGTTTCAGCAACTCGAAGTTTTGGTTTATGGTCGCCATCATAAAAAGATCTTTTATGCATTCGACGCAGCTCTTTTCGATGGAAGAGTCCCTCAGTGAAGACTGAGTAACAGCATCATTGAAATACTGAATCACTCGTTCGGGGGTATCGAGGTTGTTTTTGATTAAAGAGGTCCACGGATTCATCGGAATTTCATCTCCACCTAAGCCCATGGTATTCTAGGGATTCAGTCGTAAAAAGTCAAGGTTATGAATAAGAGGGGATGAGATACTTGGCCCTTTTTTTCATAAAAAGCTTGCGTTCTTTTTGATCGATTTCTCTGAGCGACCAGCCGGGATAGGGGTTGGTCTCGATCATTTTGTAGGGGCGGTCTGTGCCGTTGACTTTGTTGAAGGTGTCTTTATTTCGGGCGCTTTTTTTCAGGGCCGCTTTGAATTCTTTCGGGTAGAGGCTTTTGAGCAGTCCGATGATCATGTATTGGGTGGAGACGGGCTGAAAGCGCAAGTGGTCGGTGACGACGATCAGCACGCCGGCGCACTCTTTTTTTGCGTAGGTGCCGTAGAAAGGTTTGAAGTAAAACGGCTGAAAATAAACTCCGGGAAGTTTTTGCTGATTGAGTTTTTCGGCAAATCTTACGGGGTCGATCCAGGGGGTGCCCACAACTTTGAACGGAAGGGTATGGCCGATGCCGATGCTGACGAGATTGAGCTCGCCTAAAATGCCCGTCATCGGATAATGGTATGCCGTTGTCGCTTCGGGGATGTTGGGGCTTGTGGGGATCCACGGAAGGTCCGTATCGGCGAATGTCATGTTCCGTTTCCATCCCTTCATCGGCACGACCGTCAGACGGCATCCCACTTCGTACTCTTCATTGAAGTAGCGGGCCAGTTCACCGAATGTCATGCCGTGGACGTAAGGGACGTTGATGTAGCCCAAAAACGAGCGCCACTTCGGCTCGAGCATGGGGCCGTCGACGACGAGGCCGTTGATGGGGTTGGGGCGGTCGGCGACAATCACGGGAATGCTTTGTTTAGCGGCCTCTTCCATAACGTAATACAGGGTGGTGCCGTAAGTGTATGACCTGGAGCCGATATCCTGAATGTCGAAAATGAGGACATCAATGTTTTTCAGCATGTCTTTGGAGGGGCGCTTGCTTTTTCCGTGAAGGCTGTAGACGGGGATATCTTCGTTTTTGGCGTCGATAATCGATTCCGCCGCGTGGGAGGAGCCGTTGATACCGTGCTCGGGGGCGAAAAGGGCTGTTAAGTGGACGTTGAGCGGTTCGCGCTGGGAGCGGATCCAGTCGATATTGCTTTGAAGCCTGCCGGTAATCCCTGTTTGATTGGTGATAAGTCCGACCCGCTTATTCTTGATAAGATGCTGATATTCAGGTGTCATTAGAACTTCTATACCTGTTGCGACTTTTGGGGCGGCGCAGAGGCCGGACAAGAAAAAAAGGAAAATGAAAAAGGGTGCGGTGATTCTCATAAACACTAGTATACACAAGAGGGAAAACGATGTGAATAGTTTTGCAATTCCCTCTTCATTTTGGTTTACTAAAGGCTGTTTCTCAGGTATAGTTGTGCTTATGTTTTTCAAGGAGTTCAGCATGGTTGATTCCCACTATATGTCCAAGGCGAGGGAAAAACTGAAAGAGGTTGAAGGCAAAGCTCTTTCCGTAGAGGCGCGCCGCGAGATTGCCATTGAGCTTGCCGCGCTCATGATCAACGAGTCGAGGCGCATTCAATCGTATTCAGAGAGGGTTCAGCAGGAGCAGCTGGCGAGGATGATGGAAGATCCTGAAGGGAAGGACTTCACGACGACGGTGACGGATGAGTGCTTCCGGGGCTACTCGAACCGGAGGATTGCCGATCAGTTGACATACATACTCGACAAATACGGCATTCCCAAGTTCCTTTCCATGAAGAAAAAGGTCGAGTTGAAAACCTTCAAGTACCTAGGAACAAAAATGGCCTCTGTTTTTGTGCCGCTCGCGAAAAAAATGATCCGCCGCGAAACCTCGCGCGTGATCCTGCCCGCTGAAAAATCCCGCTTGAAAAAACATATCCGGTCGCGGCGCGCAGAAGGCGTCAGGGTCAACATCAATCACTTGGGCGAGGCGATTTTAGGCGAAGACGAGGCCCTCAGGCGCCTTGAGCTTTACCTCGACGACCTTTCGAGGCCGGAGATCGAGTACATTTCAGTTAAAATATCAACAATATGCAGCCAGCTGAATCTTCTGGCCCGCGATCAGACGCTTGAAATTTTAGCCGAAAGGCTGCGCCGGCTTTACCGGCAGGCCGCCGGCCATCAATTTGTCCGTCCGGATGGAACCTCGGTTTCCAAGTTCGTCAATCTTGACATGGAGGAATACCGCGACCTTCATTTGACTGTCGCTGTTTTTCGGAAGGTTTTGGATGAGCCGGAGTTTTTCCATCATTCCGCCGGCATTGTGCTTCAGGCTTATCTTCCCGATGCCTACCTTTATCAGCAAGAATTGACGCTCTGGGCTTTGCAAAGAGTTGCCAGCGGCGGAGCCCCGATTAAGATTAGGATCGTCAAGGGGGCCAATTTGGCCATGGAACAACTTGAGTCAAGGCTCAGGCACTGGCCTCAGGCGCCTTACCTGCATAAAGTCGACGTCGACGCCAACTTTAAGCGGATGGTCGCCTACGGATGTCAAGGGGAATATGCTCCCGCCGTCAATTTAGGCATTGCCTCCCACAACCTCTTCGACATCGCCTACGCCCTGTTGATCCGAGCTGAAAATCAGGTTGAAGAGCACGTTTCCTTCGAAATGCTCGAGGGGATGGCCGATCCGATGCGGCGGGTTGTGCAGTCTGTGGCAAATGATATGCTTCTTTATTGCCCTGTTGCCTTTGAGAGCGAGTTTCAACACGCCGTCGCCTATCTGGTGCGGCGCCTCGATGAGAATACCGCTCCGGAAAATTTTCTTCGGCACGCCTTTGATCTGATCCCGGGAACGCGCGACTGGCAGCAGCAGGCCAGCCTCTTTTCATTGTCCTGCCATGCGGCAGGCTCTGTCAGCTTCAAGCCGAGACGGACGCAAAACCGTTTAATCGAGCCTTCCAAAGCCGAACAAGCGCAAGACTTCCAAAATGAGCCCGACACCGATTGGTCTTTGCCGCAAAACTGCAAATGGGCAGAAGAAATCGTTCGAAAGTGGCAGAGTAGAGAGTACGAGGCGATTCCGCTTGTTATCAACGGCAAAGAAGTTCTTCCTTCAAGCAAAAACGACGTTTCCTCAAGGCCTGTGAGAGACCCGTCCCGCCCTGACGCGGTTCTTTGCGAGATGTCCCAGGCTTCTCAAACCCTGGTCGACGAGGCTTTGAAAACCGCTGAATCAATGGAAACCGAATGGGCTGCGCTTCCCGTTTCCGATCGTTCCGATCTGCTTTTCGACGCTGCCGAGAATCTTCGCCAAAAGAGGGGCGATCTCATCGGGGCTATGATTGCTGCGGGAGGAAAGCTGATTCCCGAATCGGACACGGAAATTTCCGAGGCTATCGACTTTATCGAATACTATCGCAGCAGGATGGTTGAGATGGAGGCGATGCCGGATGTCCGCTGGCACTCCAAGGGAACAACCGTTATTCTTCCCCCTTGGAA
>SLFE01000239.1 GCA_007124415.1 Waddliaceae bacterium
AACAATAATAACCGCAGAACAAATATCTTGCGCAACGGCAACGGCAATAACAACGGCAATAACAACGGCAATAACAACGACAATAACAACGGCAATAACAACGGCAATAACAACGGCAATAACAACGACAATGATAAAGCAGCTTGCGGAGGACCCGGCGGTTGCGGAGGATTCAGCCTCTAACTCTCTTAGCCTGAAATTTTAACTTCAACGTGCGGTCTATTTAAGGCCGCATGTTTTCTCTTTTAGAGAAATTCGATGCGCAAACTCGCTGCTTAAAAAAGAGTAAAAGCTCAAACTGATTGAATTTTTTCTTCATTGCTGTTTTAATCTTATATCTTAACATTATGGGTAGAACGAACAAAAACATTCCAAATCTCGGCATTGGCCTGGGCCTTCGGATACCGCATTACGAAGATATTTTTCGGGACAAGCCCGACGTCGACTGGTTTGAAATTATCAGCGAAAATTTCATGGTCGACGGCGGAAAACCGATCGAAAATCTCGAGCGCATCCTTGAGATGTATCCCGTTGTGCAGCACGGTGTTGCCATGGCGATCGGCAGCCCCGACCCTCTTGATTTCAACTATCTGGCGCGATTAAAAAAACTGGCAGAGAAGACAAAAACGCCATGGATTTCCGACCACCTGTGCTGGGGAAAACTCGCCGGGGCCCATTTCCACGACCTTCTACCCCTTCCTTACACAAAGGAAGTTGTCGACTATGTCGCCGAAAGGGCGCGCATCGTCCAAGATTTTTTGGAAATCCCTTTTGCCCTTGAAAACCTCTCCTCCTATGTCGCCTTTAAAGACGATGAAATGCCCGAATGGGAATTTTATTCCAACATTGTTGAAAAAGCCGACATTTACATGATGCTCGATGTCAACAACATCTACGTTTCGAGCCGCAACCATGGATTCGCGCCGAAAGACTATTACGACAACATCCCGATGGAACGGGTCATCCAGATCCACATCGCAGGGCATACCGACCATGGCGACTACGTTCTCGACACGCACGACAACTACGTCCGGGATGACGTATGGAAGATCTATGCCGATGTTTATCCCAAAACAGGAGGCGTCTCGACATTGCTCGAGTGGGACGACAATTTCGTCAGCTTCCGCGAAACGTGGGACGAGGCGCTCAAAGCCAAAAAGTTTCAAAAATCGATCGAAAAATCTTCCGGTCAGCCTCTTAAAACAAAATATTCCGAGGCGCCGTGTCTGACATAAAGTTCGACCCTTCAGTTCCCGACACTCTTAAAATGACCCAGCAGTGGTTCGGAACTGTCATCGCCCGTCCGATCGATGAAAATAGCCGCATCAACCCCGTGTCCCCTTCGGGACAGTCGATGGATGAAGAAGCCAAACAGTTTATCTCTCCGAGTCCCACGCTGCAGCCGCACAAAAGAATCGAAATTTACAACCAGCAGTATTGGTGGCGGCTGCTGTCGATACTGCACGACATTTTCCCTTTGACCAACCGTCTTTTCGGTTATTTCGACTTCAATCAGTCGATAGGAATTCCGTATCTCTTGGCTAATCCTCCCCATACCTGGTCGCTCAATCCTCTCGGCCACAAACTGCCCGCCTGGATTCAAGAAGAGTACCGCTCTAGTGACAAGTCGTTCGTCTTCGACGCCGCAGCTATCGACCTGGCCTACAACGACGGTTTTTTAACCGAGCAGCAGCAGCCGCTCTCATTAAGCGATCTGCCCGATCCGAACGATATCTCCTACCTCCTCGATAAAAAGCTGACGCTGCAACCTCACATCTATCTCTTCTCTCTCGATTATGATTTATTCAGGTTCCGCGATGAGATGCTCGGCAAAGAACCCGAGCATTGGGAAGATCACGACTTTCCCGAACTTCAAAAAGACAAACAATACTCATTTTGCCTTTTCCGCAATCACTTCAACAACATGTGCTGGGAAGAGATCGAGGAGCCCGAGCTCTTTCTTCTGAATCTATTCAAACATGGTACGACTATCGAAAAAGCCCTTCAGGCTCTTGAAGACGAGCATGAACAGTGGATCGACGAGTCTGCCGGCAAATTGTCCGATTGGTTCCAAAAATGGATCGCCAGAAAGTGGCTCTTTAAACAATGAACGCAAGAGAAGCTGCGTACCGCGCCCTTCTTGGCTCCATGCGTGAAGAGCGGTTCATATCCGAAGCCCTTGAACAGTGGCGCAAGACCGATTCCCCCTCTGCAAGGGATCTGCGATTCGCCCGGGAAATGGCCTACGGGGCGATGCGGAAGCAAAAGAGCCTTAACCACTACGCCAAACAGCTTGCCCCCGCCCTGAAGCTCAAAAGAAAAGAGAGGGCCTTGCTTTACCTCTCGCTCTACCAGGCAATCGAGATGGACAAGATTCCGATTCACGCCGTTGTCAACGAAAGCGTCAAGCTGGGAAAAAAAGAATGCCACGCCCGTTTTGCCGACTTTTTAAACGCGATTTTGCAAAAAATACCCAACACAACGTTCACCCTTCCTCAGGGCAGCGATGCCGGCAGCCTCGCCATCCGCTATTCTTATACCGACTATTACGTTCAAAAGCTGCTCGACTGCTACGGCCTTGATAAAACAATCGCGATTCTTGAGGCGTCAAACGCTCCGGGAAAAACAATGGCCCGCATCAGAGCCAATTTCGAGTCGCTCCCCGGAATCATTGAAACTCCGTTCAAGGTCGCTCTCCTTGAAAATCCTCAAGACCACTTTGACTCGCCGGATATCTATATCCAAAATGCCGCTCCGGTCGCCCTGATGGGGGCGATGGCAAAAACATTACAGAAGCCGCCCGGCAGCATCCTGGACATGTGCGCCTCGCCCGGCGGAAAAGCTTTGCTCGCCCACGACCTGTACCCCGGAGCCAAGCTGACAGTCAACGATGTTTCCGAATACAAACTCTTGAAAGTCCAGGAAAACTTCAAAAAATACGGTGTCGATGCCTCCTACTCTGTCGGTCCCGAGCCGCTCTCTCACGATCTCATCATTGTCGATGCCCCCTGCAGCAACTCGGGAGTGCTGAACAAGCGCCCCGAGGCACGCTGGAGGATCACCGAACAGTCTGTCGATGAGCTCCGTTCCCTGCAAAAACGGCTCCTCCGGCAAGCATTGGATCTTTTAAACCCGGGCGGAATTGTCTGGTATATGACATGCAGCATCCTCCCAGACGAGAATCAAGAACTCATTAAAGAAGAGGGATTGTGGAAAAATTGCCTCTTTCATAAAGTCATTACACCGAACAGTAAGGGGTGGGACGGTGGATTTGCCTGCGCTTTGTCAAAATAAGGGGTCTTTATGAATGCCGATTTATCCAGTTCTTTATCTGCTCAACTGCAAACTAAATTGACAGTATGGAGAAATCCACAAGGGAAGGAGGACAATTGGATTGAAAATAGAGAAAAGTATCAAAAGTATCCACCGGTTTGGACGATAGTCAAATGCGAAGGGGGCTATGCCGCCCTCGCGGCTATCGCAGGTGTTGAGTGGAGCACAAGCAGGCTCCTTTTTCCTTTCGGCTACGCTTTGTCATGCCTCACCCATCGGCCCGTCCATACTCTAAACCATTGGGCGCGCTGCAGCGAAATGGCGGCTCGGTGGGCAATCGCCAACCTCGGCTACAATTTGACGCAGCCGAATATGATCACAACCCCTGAAAATTTCAGGATCGAAAAAAATAGGAAAAACCTTCTGGTGAACCCCTTTACATTGAAGGGGGAGGCCCCTCTTGGCGACTGAGCCCGGGATTGGAAAATCCCAGCTCAATAAGAGCTAAAAATCCAAGAGCGATCAGCGTGTAATACACGGCGTCGGGGACGAAAAGATTTGCGATCAGGCTCAGAAGCACTCCCAGCTGAACGACAGTCGTGATTTTGCCGCACCAGATAGCTCTGAGATAGTACTCGGCCAAAGATCCTTTTAGAAACAAATAAAAGCCGAATAAAAGTATGGAGAAATCCCTGCAGAAAAGGGCGGCGATCTGCCAGGCCTGCAAGCGATTTTCAGCATAGAGAGTACAGACGGCGACAACCACGAAAAAACGGTCGGTAACCGGGTCGAGCACGGTCCCGAGACGGGTTGTCTGCTTATAATGCCTGGCAATATAGCCGTCCAGCCCGTCTGTACAAAGGGCAAGAAGAACAGCAACAGCCCGAACGGCAACATTCTGTTGAAAAAAAGCCAACGCCAGGGGAATCCTCAGCAGCGATAAAATATTGGGGATTGTCACCATTAACTAATAAATAAAAAATAAAATCATTAATCTGCAAATAAATTCGAACAATTCTTATGATCCCAGCATTTTCTTAATTCTGCGAGCTTTTTATTTGAAATGCCCCCCAGAAACTCTACGGATTTCAAAAGGCGCGCACGGGTCCTCTCTTTTCCAAGGAGCGGAACCGATCCAAACAAGGGCGGGCCCTGCCTTTTTCCCATCAAACTTGAGAAAAGAAGCGGCATCACAACTTTCTTATGATTAACGCCGCACATTTCAGCGACATCGCGCGAAGCGAGGTTCATTGCCTCGCTTGTCCAATTTTCGTTTTCCTCAAGATGCCACAAAACCATCTGAAGGATCATGGCTGCTTGAACAGGCTCCAGGCTTTTCACCTGAAAAAGTTCAGCGGTATAATCCAAGTCATTGATAAAGAAAAAGTCGCAAAGCTTGATAAAGTCTCCGAATGTTTTGATCCGGGAATGGACAAGCGGCATCAGCCTCTGCATAAACTCGTCGCTGAAGCCCCACTCCCTGATACGGTTCCAGAGGTTTTCTTCCGGTATGTTTTTAATGAGGTATTGCTGGTTGATCCAATCGAGCTTTTTCACGTCGAAAACAGCTCCTGACACCCCAATCCTTTTAGCATCAAACGCTTTAATGATTTCTTCCAAAGAATAGATCTCGAGATCGCCGGGCATGCTGTAGCCCATCAGCGTCATGAAATTAATGAAAGCCTCGGGAAGATAGCCGCAGTCCCGATAAAAAAAGATCGAAGTCGGATTTTTCCTTTTGGAGAGCTTTTTGCCGTCGAGTCCAAGCAAAAGGGGCATATGCATGAAAACAGGAGGCTCCCAACCGAGGGCCTCATACAGAAAAATGTGTTTGGGTGTCGAGCTGATCCACTCGTCGCCCCGTATGACATGGGAAATTCTCATCAGGCGGTCGTCAACGACATTGGCCATATGGTAGGTAGGAAAGCCGTCGGACTTTAAAAGCACCTGGTCGTCGACATCGGGCCAGGGAGTGGTAATCCGCCCTTTTATGGCGTCCTCAAAGACGCACTCTCCCGTCAACGGGGCTTTCATTCGAATCACAAACGGACGTTTCTCGACCTCTTCGAACTGCTTTCTTTCCTGTTCGCTTAAATTGCGGCAGCGGCGGTCATACCCTTGCCGCCCCCCTCTCTTGGCCTGAACCAAACGCCTCTCTGTCAGCTCTTCGGCAGTGCAGTAGCATTTATAAGCCTTGTCCTCGGCAACGAGCCTGTCGACATATTCTTTATAATTGCCGAGCCTCTCGGACTGGCGGTAAGGGCCGAAATCCCCTCCGACATCGGGGCCCTCGTCCCACTCGATGCCGCACCAATGCAGGGACTTGTAAATATTTTCTTCATATTCTTTGCGGCTCCTCGATCGGTCGGTATCTTCGATGCGCAGGACAAACTTGCCGCCGCGAGAGCGGGCAAAGATCATATTGAAAACGGCCATAAAAGCCGTGCCCACATGGGGGTCGCCGGTCGGCGACGGCGCTATACGAACACGTACTGTCATAAAAAAATCCTTTTAGAGCCACTTGCAAAATTCCAGCGAAATCGATTTTTGAGCTATTTTGCCGAAATTTGCCATGTGCCGCAAATTCACATACTCTTAAGAGTAGGGGATTTGTGACACATGGCAAAGATCGGTGAAAGAGCCAAAAAGCTTTCTGTTGGAATTTTGCAAGTGGCTCTTTAGTATTGAGCTTGAAGTTTAACACTTTGCCCAAAAAAAAGGAATGTCAATCATGACTTCGGATCAAAGCATGAGAAAATTGATCTCGAGCCCTTTAGCCGCCGACACCGGCTTCCCGCGGGACGGGGCTAGGGCTCTCGATAAGATTGAGCTTTTGAAGGATGATCAAATCTTTCATTATATTCATCCCTTCGGTCAGCTGAAGATCGTTTTTGCCCCATCCGGCCTCTTTGTCCTCGTCGAAATTCAAATCTCTTTTCTTAACTTCTTCGAGAAAGGCCTGATAATTTTTATTGTTCTCAATACGAATTGAAGAATTTTTTTTCAATATCGAAACATAGTCATCGTAAATAGAAAGCCGGGGCTGCAGGTTGAATTTGTACAGATTGGTGATCTTGGCCCTCTGGAAAAAGGGGACATCGGAAAGATCGTCGTCGAAGTTAGGGTCAATCTTGTCGGTATCGAGGGGAAATTTACCATATTTTTCACCCACTTCCGACTCCGACAGCATGCCGGGCACTTCAATATCGGAGGAGACGCCGACCAGCTGAGGGCTGCTCCCTGAAACAGTATAGTAGCGCCCTCTGGTCACCTTATACTCCCCTGCCGGATTGACCTCGCCCTGGCCCGTGGCATTCAGCGTAAAGGTTTGAAACGAGCCTTTTCCAAAGCTGTGATCGTCTCCAACGATGAGCGCCCGACCATAATCTTGAAGGGTTTGCGCCACAATTTCGGATGCCGAAGCGCTTGCGCGATTGATCATGACAATGAGCGGGCCGTTCCAAATCGTCCTTCCGTCCAGGTTGCGCAGATGCTGGACCTTTCCCGTATCGTCTTTAATCGAAACCACAACGCCCTTGGTGATAAAAAGCCCTGTGACGGCGACAGCCTGCGACAGCATGCCTCCGGAATTGTTGCGAAGGTCGAGAACAACTCCCAAAACTTTATGATCTTCCTTAATTTTTTCAAGCTCCCGCGTCAGGTCCGCGGCAGAAGAGCTTTCGGGGTCCTGATAGAAAGAAAAGAGTTTGAGATAAGCGATCACCCCGTCTCCAAAAGGTTCATACGTTGCCTCGTAGCGCGACTCCTTCAAAACAACTTCGCTCCGGATGACTGTGATGTCGTGAGTCTGCTGATCGACGACCTCGCCGTCTTCTTTTTTATCCCGAAGGACGGTCAGGGTCACAGGAGTGTCCTCCTCCCCTCTGATCAAACTGACAGCATCTGTGATGCTCATCCCGACGACCGGCTCTCCGTCAACGGCAATGATCAAATCGTCCACTTTGAGCTCGCCCCCTCGATCGGCGGGGCCGCCCTCGATAATTTTTATGACTTTAAAGCCATTAATATCGTCTCTCAAGGCCGCTCCAATACCGAAAAGCCGTTGCTGGACATTGATCAAAAACTGCTGAGCCTCCTCCGGAGTGAAATAGGCGGTATGGGAATCGAGGGCTGAAGCGAAGGCTTTTAACACTTTCGACAACATGAGCCGCTTTCGGTAATTGGGTTCGCTCTTCAGAATTTCTTCTTCATAATTTTGTCTCTGTTTATTGATTCTTTGAAGGGATTTCTCCTGCAGCTCGTCCGTCAGTTTTCCGGCAGCCTGAAGCTGAAGGGCCTTCATCTCCATAATGCGGGTGAGCAGCTCCTGCTCCGACTTGGCCCACTCCATATCTTTGAACTTATTGGCATCGACTTTTTCGGGAAGAGCGGTTTCATCGATCATTTTTTCCAGCCGGTTCCGCCTGTCGATCGCCTCAATCATAGCATCGTAAATACCGTTGAAGCTTGAGAAGTCTTTTCGGGCGACGCTTTCCTTCACCTCGGCGACAAAGACGTCGGAAGGCTCGATCCATTCCTGAATATCGGATTCAATAAAATAGGTCTTAGTCGGATCCAGTTCCTCGACAAAATTGATAAGAGCCCTTTGGACAATCTCGGGACTCACCTCCTTTTGAGAAACATGCGAGTCCATAATCTCGGCCAGCATCGAATGAGCTTCCTTGGCATCGATCTCGGGAGGCTTGCCCTGAGCGGCAAAAGGAATCAGGAGTGCAAAGAGTATAAAAATAATTCTGCGGGTCATTTTTTCCTCAAAAGTTTATTAAATCAGTTAATTTCCCATTGTAATCGATTTTGAATATTGAAGAAAGGAGGGAATGCAAAACCTATTTCTTCAGAGCTTTAATGAACCAAATCACTGTAAATTTAAAAGTGTAGATCAGGGTAAAGATAGCGGCTGCAAAAATGACCGAATAGGCCAGCTTCTCGCCGAATGTCGCCTCGTTGCCATAGTAATTGAAAATCAACCCCGCCAAAAAAATTGACAAACCGACAATAACTAAATTTCCGACGACTGAAACGATTCCGGTTAACTTCAAATCGGCACCTCAAGTTGAAGATAAGCGATTTTTAAATAAAAATTCATGTTTTTTCTGTTTAAGACTCGCCGCTTCCCGATTAAGCTGCTCCAAGTCGCTCTCTGTCAGCAATGAGCTGATGATGATCAGAACTGTCTTGAACGCTTCCCTTGCCTCGGCGGCCTCTTTCATCAATAACCGCGCCCCACGCAATGTCAATCTGCAGTCGTAGAGTATGAATTTCACGTCATGCGCGTGGCCCCTCAAAAACCTGCAAAGAGCCTCGACATGATCGTCATTAAGAGAGGGTTTGAGATTCAGCGACAGCCAAGACACATTTTCCATTTTCAAGAGAAAGTCCATGCAGCTGTTATAATCTTCGCCCCAAGGTGAATCAACCGGAAGGCAATTGCCGAAAGACAGATTGACGACCGACTGCGAGCGTTTCAGCAAAAACGAGGAGAGAAAATTCCATGTGGACCGGTTCACTCCCCCTTCCCCCCGCGTTTCCAGATCGACTGAAAGCCCCGCTTTTTCAGGCAGTGCGAGCATGACAGCCCGTTCTGTGCTGCCGATCTCCTCTTCCAGATTCTCATTGATATCATAGCGGGGAAATCCGATTTCCAAAGGGCCGTAATGAGTTTTGAGGGTGAGAAGGTTGTGGTAAAGCGGCTCGACCGTGAAACCGTGCAGGCTCAGTGTTAGGCGGGTCCAGCTAAAACGTCTGCTAAAGCGTTCTTCAGCAATTTTTTTTATTTTAAACATTAGCTGCCTTTCGACAAAATTCTCAAGGCGGCAGGTCTTGATCTTCTGCAATTGAAAAAGTTGGTAGAAATAAGAGGAGAGAAGTTCATCCGCCTCTTCAAAAAACGAAGGCTGCCTCTTCCAGAACAGGCGCCACAATCCTTTTAATTGCCGGTTTTGGGGTGTAAAATCCTTTTTAATTATCTTTTGCTTCAACTCAAGCAATTGCGGAGGCATCAGATCGCTGCTTTCGGGAATGGAATCGATTAATACCAGCAACACCTTGGAGCAAGTGATATTGCGCCTCGACTCGTTTTCCACAAGATCCCGCCATTTGCGGCATACCGATGAAATTCGGGCAAGATCCGATGTCGACACGTTATAAAATATCTTAAGCGCAATCTCGTCCGAAAGGCGGTCAAAGCAGCTTTGCGAATTCTTAATCACCATTGACATATACTTTCCATATTTCTATATGTCATACAGGATGCAGTCATTTTTCAATTTAAAAAAACCGGATTCTTTTATTGAAGGCGAAATTGCTGAGAATGGATCGGCAGAGCAGGCCGTCGAAGCCGCTTCGCAATCGTTTGACCGTTGGAAAAAGACGCCGCCGCAGGAAAGGTCGCGCATTCTCCGAAAAGTCGGCGATATCATGCTGGACCATAGAGTCCGGCTTGCAAATATCATGACAGGCGAGATGGGCAAGACAAGAAAGGACGGCCTTGCCGAAGTTGCCTACTCGTCAGGTTTTTTCCATTGGTTTTCAGGAGAAGCCGAAAGGCTCTACAACAGCCAGCTCCGATCGCCGGACGGAGACAAAACCATCCATTACTTAAAAGCGCCCGTCGGCCCCTGCGGACTCATCACCCCCTGGAATTTTCCCCTCGCCATGCCCGCCAGAAAAATTGCCGCCGCCCTTGCCGCCGGATGCTCCCTTGTGCTCAAACCCGCCGCCGAGTGCCCTATGAGCGCTCTTTTCACCGCTTTTGCCTGCCGGGAAGCCGGAATTCCCCCAGGTGTCGTCAACGTTATTTTAGGAGACGCAAAAACCGTCGGCGAAACTCTTCTGGATTCTCCGAAAATTAAAAAGATCAGCTTCACAGGAAGCACCGAGGTCGGCATCTACCTCTATGAGCGTTCGGCTAAGACACTGAAAAAATTGTCGCTTGAGCTCGGCGGCAACGCCCCCGTTATCATTTTTGACGACGCCGACATCGACCTGGCAGTTGAGCAGGCCGTTATCGCCAAATTCCGTAACAACGGTCAGTCCTGCGTTGCGGCCAACAGAATCTTTGTCCAGGAATCAGTCCATGACGCCTTCGCCGAAAAATTTACCGCTGCGGTCAAAAAATTGAAGGTGGGCGACCCCGCCGATCCCGAGACCGACTTGACCGACACGCTTCACTCGAGCGTTCTCGAAAAAGTTCCCAAGCACATCGAAGACGCTCTGAAAAATGGGGCGAAGGCCCTCTTGAAAGGGAGCCGCCCGTTCGAACCGACCATCTTGTCGGAGGCTGCTCCCGAGATGCTTATATGCCGCGAAGAAACCTTCGGCCCCGCCGTCCCCCTCATTCGATTTTCCGAGGAGAGCGACGCCTTCGGCATGGCAAACGACACGCCCTACGGCCTTGCCTCCTACCTCTTCACGCAAAGTCTAAAACGGGCAAGACGTGCCATGGACGAGCTGCAATTCGGAATCATCGGAATCAACGACGGCCTTCCGAGCAGCCCTTCGCTTTCTTTCGGGGGTGTCAAAAAATCGGGACTCGGCCGCGAGGGCGGCCCTGCAGGCATCGACGAATACCTCGTCGAAAAGTGCGTCTCTCTCAGGTCTTGGCAAGCTGAACCTCAGCCTCAGGCTCAATCCGGTCGGTAATCCCTTCGGCAGTGTCGTTTTTCTCAATGGCCATTTTAGCAAACTCGACCCCGAGAACCTTGACAGCTCCGAACCAGACAAAAATGACTCCCATCAAAATCCCGGCAACATAAGGGGCGCTTTGGGTCAGCGAAGAAAAGATCAGAAGGAGCGCCTGATGGATCACGGCGCCGCCCGATTTGCCAAGCCTTGAGCCCACGCCGTCAATCGCAGCTTTCCCTTTGAGCTTGGTCTCGTGGTCCAAAGGTATGAAGGCCATTTCCTTTGTGGAGTCGAACACGGAATACTTAGCCGACTTGCAGAGGCAGTTTTGCGCCCCGCCGAACATCACCGCCATAGCAAGAGGAGTCATCCCCATAAAATAGAGCGTAGTGTCAACCATAAATTGGCGGTAAAAAAGAAACCCGAAAAATCCAAGACTGGTGACAAGCAGGACAAACGGAGTGATCATGGCAGTTTTCGTCCATCCGGCCCTTCCAATTACTTTACCGATAAAAAAGGAGGCGGCAGATGAGACAATTCCAAGAAGAATCGTGACATTGCTCAAATAAATGAAGTAATCGTCGCGGTTGGGATACAGGTTTTTCAGCTGGTCCTTCCAAACAACTTCGACTAAATTGATAGTCAGATTATACGCGACAACGATGATCGCGATGCAAATCAAGTATTTGGACTTGGCAAGGAAGGAGAAGCTATCCCTCAGCGACTGTTTTTTCTTTATCCTGATCGCATGGTTGGATCTGTGGAGATCGATATAATCCGGCGAATTCAGGACATGCCGGTTGAGCCACCAGAACACCCCCATAATGCACAGGCCGACAATGCAGACAGCCAAAACAACTTCCATAATCGTCTGCTCAAAGGCATCGCTGCCGAACGGCAGGCTCGGATTATACTCCAGGCTTGAAAAATAGCGTCCCGACAAGCCGGCAATAACGGCGGAAAAACTGGAAACGACGCTGAAGATGCTGTAGTAGCGCCGGGCATCCTTGACTTTTGTGATTTCATTGGCAAATCCCCAAAACAAAACTGTCAGCACTATGCTCGACCAGAGTTCGCACATAACGTAAAACATCGTAAACGACCAGTGCCTGATCATGGAGATAAAACCCTGGGCGCCCGAAGGAAGAATTGTTTCAAGAAAGCGGGCAAAGCCGACAAGCTCTAGCCGCTCGCGCATCGGATAGAGAATAAAGCCGAAAATCCCGTAAGCGATGAGAAACCCCCAAACCATGATGTAATAGACCTTTTCCTGGCTGAATCGGTTCGACAGCTTTGTAAAAGCATAGGCGGAAAGAACGGCCATGGGCAGCATCGCCCACACCTTGATAAAGGGAATGACAGCCCCTCCGGATGATTTTGCGGTCACCACAAGAACATCCTTCAGATTGCGGAGAATGCTGTAATTAAAGCAGGTTAGAAACAGGATAAGCAGCATAGGAATAACCAATTTCAGCTCGCTGCGATAGAAAGGCCAAAATATCGACCTAAAATATCCTAATTTCGCTTGTTCTGCAGTCTTCATAATAACAAGTCCTTAAAAATAAAAATTAACACATTAATTAATTAAAATCAACTAAAAAATAAAAAATATTAAATACTAATATTGAACAAATTAATAATATTTTACCCTTGCAAGAGAGGTTCGGCTTCGGAAGTTGCAGGAGTAGCGGCGGCTGTTTCCTGCTCGCCGGATGTTAGAGAATCAAATTGTTTGCCTAGGGATGAGACGGCTCCCATCCAGATCCCAATGACCGCAAGGAGAAAACCGGCGACGTAAGGGGCGCTTAAAGAAAGAGAGGAAAAGGATATCAGCAACACTTGATGGATGGCCGATCCTCCCGATTTTCCAAGGCGGTTGCAGACGCCGTCTATTGCGGCCTTGCCTTTGATTTTGCATTCCTGGCTTAAAGGGATGAATGCCACTTCTTTCGTGGCGTCGTAAATTGTATATTTGGCACCGCGGCTCAAGACATTTTGCAGAGTGCCGAAAAAGACGATAAGGGCAAGCGGAGATGTCCCGATCAACCCTTGGGCATAGATCGGAAAATACTCTTTGGCAAAAAACAGGCCGAAGAAGGCAATACTGGTCACAAGGAGGATTATGGGAGTCAACATAGCCGTCATCGTCCATCCGCAGCGCCGTATCAGATTCCCCGTCCCTAAAAATGAGGTGCACGTGGCCAGAGCGCCGATAATCACCATAACCTGGTTCATATAGAGATTGTACTCGCTTGGATTTGGGTACAACTCGTGAACCTGATATTTCCACAGCACTTCAACGAGGTTGATTATGATATTATAGGCAATAGTGACGACCGCAAGGAATATCAAGTAACGGGATTTGAAAAGATAGGAAAAATTTTCCCTCATAGACATCTTCCCTTTGACTTCCCCCTGCGACAGCTTGTCAGCCTCCGCCTTGTCCCGTTCGAGGACTTGCGTGTGCATCCACCGGAAAACCGCCATTGAGGCAACTCCGCAGACAACCACAATAGAGACCAAAATCAGCATTTGCTGATCCCAAGGGCGGCTGCCGTATGGTATGAACGAGATCATTCCCGTTCTCGAGATGTAGACGGCGATTTGACCTGCGATCATGCCGGAGATATTTGTTCCGATCCCCAAAATGGCGTAAAAACGCTTGGCCTCCCCGAGATGGGTAACCTGATTGGCAAACCCCCAAAACAGGAGAAACAAGACAATATTTCCCCATAGCTCGGCCATGACATAAAAGGTGGAAAACGACCAGTTCCGGATCATCGCAACAAACCCTTTCATTCCGGCCGGCAGAAGCAATTGAAGCCTGTCGGCAAATTCATGGGGATGCACGACTTCTCTCCAGGGATAGAGGACAAAGATGAAGAAGACGAAATAGAGCAAGAAGACAGACATCATCGTGTAGAAGACCATCTCTCTGGAGAGCCTGTTGCAGAGCTTGGTAAAAACATAAGTGAGAAGTACCGATCCGGGAAACATGATCCAAAGCTTGATAAATGGAATTACCTCAGCCCCCGACTGCTTGCCGGTAGCAACGACCAATGTATCTTTCATCGTTCTCAAGACATTATAATTGAAGGTAATAAGAAATAAAATCAGGAGCATGGGGAGGAGTTTACGAAGCTCGTGGCCATGAATTGGCCAAAAAAACGATCGCCACCCGGAAAACTCTGGAGCTGTCGAATCCGACATTAAGTCCCTACTGGGGTCAAAGTTTTAAGAATTGTTCCCAACGCTTAATGCTTGAGAACCCGATTATCTCAATGAAGGTAATTAAAATCAATGAATATTACAAAAATATTTAAGTTTCAATAGCTTAAATATTTTGTTTGACCTTGTCGGTCAAGACTTCAATACCGGGAAGAGTGCCGCTCTCGATAAATTCAAGCGAAGCGCCTCCTCCGGTGGAGAGGTGCGACATTTTTTCCGAAAGCCCCATAGAAGCTACAGCAGAGACCGAATCCCCTCCGCCGATAAGGGTCCTCGCCCAGAGCGAAGC
>SLFE01000074.1 GCA_007124415.1 Waddliaceae bacterium
ATGGGAAGCCTCAGCACATGCCACAAAAACCGCGTCGAAAGAGATATGGCGATCATCTTTCCCGCTCGGTTGAGAATCTGCCCCCGGAGCCAACGGGCTGACAAGTTGAGAACAACGAGGAAAGCGAATCCCCAAAAGAACGTGCTGGCCCAAGGCGGGACGCGCCGGTAAAAAAAGTGGTCGACAAAGATTTGCCCGAAAATCGCCAGGGCGATGCCGATCACGACCATAAAGAGCTGCAGGGAGATCAGCGAGGCGATGATGGTTTTGAGGTTTTTCATCCGTTTGGCAAGAGGTTCGAAAAATTTCGGCTTCGCGCCGCCTTTTTCAAACTTTTCTGTCGGATTGCAGGTGATTGCGACGCCGCTGTATTTCTCTTTGAAGTCGTCTAAGGTGACTTTCCTCGGGCCGGTGGCCGGATCGTTGATATAGGCGTAATCGCCGACGAACCCTTCAAGCACCACAAAGTGGTTGTGGATCCACCATAAAATCGCGGGCGGCTTGATTTCTTTGATCAAGTCGTCAACATCGGCTTTGTAGCCGATGCCGTCCAAGCCATAGTACTTGGCCGCCTCGGATACGTTGAAGGCGTTGACGCCGTCGCGGGACACTCCGCACTGATAGCGAAGCTCTGCGGCGGGTACGTGTTTTTTGTGGTAGGACAGGGCGATATTGAGCGAGGCCGAGCCGCACTCGGCCGCCTCCATCTGGAGGATTGTCGGTGTTGTGATCCTTTTTGAGAGCCCCAGATAGCCCCGCACCGCCCAATATATTTTTTTGAGGGTAAAGATCATTCGCTCTGCTCCGCAAGCGGAATATCGGTGACATTTTCTACATTGATCGAGCAAAGGCTGCTGCCCGGCCTGATCAGCGTGCCTGTGAAAAAGTGCAGGTTGGCCAGGTTTTCGGCAAGATTGCGCTTAATTTGAATTTGCTCGGTCTGAGCCCGTGTCAGCCTCGTCTGAAAGTCGACAAGGTTGAACAGGCTTCCGATCCCTTCTTTCAGAAGAGTGTTTTCATCATCGACGAGCTGCTGAAACCGTTCGACAGACTCTGTCGCTCTTTTCAGCTCCTGCTGCAGGCGGATATGGTCCATCCACGCCTCCATCACCTCGGCAACGATCTGCTGGGAAAGCTCTTCGGTGCTCAATTCCTGCTTGCGCCATTCGGCCTTCAGCCTGCGGAAGAGTCCTTTGGCGGCGTTGTTGCAGATCGGATAGGAAAAGATGACCCCTACGGCATTGTCCCGCTGAGGATTGGGAAAATCAAAACTGGAAAAAAAGAAGCGGGACCGCTGATCTCTTTTAAACTGCGTCATCACAAATTCATAAAAGAAATCGAGCCGGGGAAGCGACTGGTTTTCCGCTCCTTTGACTAAAACGGCCAGTTCCTCGATCCGGATTTCGGATGCCAGGCGGTCCAGGCGGTTTTTGACCGCATAGTCGGACAAGCACTTCATCAGCTTGCAGACATCGAGCTCCCTTTCAACTTCGGGGAAAGGGTGGACCGCATAGAGGAGGCTGTCTGAAAAACAGTGGGTGTCGACGGTGCCCATCGCGATTTTGAGCGCCTGCACATCGCTGTAGAGCCTTTGCTCGGCGAGCTTCAAGTTGATTTGTTCGGAGGCGAGCTGGGCGAGCGGCTGGTTGATCTGCGTGCGGGCGAGCTGATCTTCGTCGATCAGCCTCTGGACATTGTTGGCAAGTTCTTCGAAGCTTTTGACCGATTCCCTCAGGATTTTGAGCAGCTGCTGGGAGCGGACAACATTCCAGTAGGCGATGAGCGAGCCTCTGATCAAGTTGGAAATATTAAAGAGGGAATCATAATAGACTGCCTGCAGCTCGTATTGGCTTGCCAGCTCCGTTATGGTGTCCTCGCCGAACTTGAAGCCCCTAAGAGCCGGCTGCACGGCAGTGAAAGTGACGACTGCGTTGCTGAATCTTTGAAAAAAGAAGTCGCCGGGGTTGTTGACCGATTCCGCGTCGACCCTGACAGTCATTTGCGTGCCGATGCGGCATTTTTTCCTTCCCCTCAACGTTCCTCTTGAAATTTTGCCGTCGAGGTTCTGCTGGAATCCGAGGAAGAAGACATCCGTGAGGGTGTTTTGCGAGAATTGAAAATCGGCCACCCAGTCAAAGGGACCCGCGTTTTGCTGGACTCTGCCGCTTTGAATGCGGACATCTTCGATTTGTATCCCCGTGCGGGGGCGGAGAGTGACAGTATTTTGGATGACCTCGTTGAGCGTTAATGGTATGAGGGGGCCGCACGTTTCAAGAACGGTCATCATATCTTCGTCAAACTTTGGCATTGACTGGGAATAAGAAAACAGGCTGCCAAGCAGCGAGAACGATACAAAAACGGATGCGATTATTTTTTTTGGGGTCATTGTCTCTCTTCAAGGGCTTTAAGGCAGCCACCACTCAGGAAAAACATATGATATTGGCTTTCGTTTTTCAACAGCAATCTTGACAAAGCTTAAAAGTCCCGAGTGAATTTCGATATCCGGCCCCCTTGCCGACGTCCAGCGGAAGCCGCTGTAGGTATCGGGATCTGGAATCGGGCTGACGTTCACCTCTATAAGAGCTGCCTGGTTGTCCGAGAGAAACTCCACAAGTTCTTTACTTTGGACGATGCTGAAAATGTATTGGGCGGTGACAGGGTATTGCGACACCTCGGCTACTGTTCCCATCAGGTAGCCGTGCTTTTGCGGCTCGACATTGAACAGCTGCATGGTGACCGGCATCCCTTCTTCGACCTTGTGGCCCCTGTCGGCCGGCACAAAGCTGACAAACTGCAGATCTTCGGCCTCTTCCCTCGGCTTTTCAAGCCACACGATCGACTGGCCTTCCTGCACGATTTCTCCCGTGCGCGCCTGCAGCTCGATCACCATCCCTTCAAAGGGGCTGATGATTTGTTGAAAGACGTTTCTAGCTTCCAGCCGCTTGACTTCATTTGCCGCGTCTCGATAGAGCCTCTCGTAGTTTTTGAGCTCATCGGATTTGTAGACTTTTTTCAGATCGGCTTTAAGCGAGGCGATTTTGGCTTGAGTCTCCTCGAGGCGGATTTTTTCTTCCATCAAGCTTCTCACCGCCTGCTCGCGCTGGCTTGCCGAAACCAGGCCCTCGTCATACAGCCGTTTTTTCGCTTCAAGATCTTGCTTGAGAAACGGGATTTGTTCATTTCTCTTTTCAATGGAAAATTCAAGAGCTTCAATGTTTTGCCGTATGCCCTCTTTTCTGTGTTCATCTTCTTTCTCAGCAATATGCCTTGCTGCCAGCAAGTCTTGCATCAGCGAGTTCATCCTGTCGATGGCGGTGTCGAGATTGACCTGGAGCTCGTAGTCGAAAATTGTGGCGATCAGGGTCCCTTTTTCAATGCGCTCGCCTTTTTTTACATTTGTCTCAACGACCCGCCCTTTGTTTTTCGTGACCACATTGAGAACCCCTCCCGTGGTCAAGGAGATGCCCCGTCCTTCAACCGTCAGCGTGATGCTGCCGAAAAACGCCCAGATCAGGACGGCGACGAAGATGATGCCGAGCGCGGCAAGACCGATCCACGCCCGGAAGCTGATCACAACCATCCGCTCGTCGACTTCCTCGAAATCGTCCCTGATCAAAGGAGCCGGTTTTTCCTCATCTTCTTCTTCCATATATTTGTCTTATACATCATTGCCATATGGAACACAAAATTTATGCATAAAAAATCCCGGCCTATTTTTAATAAGCCGGGATTGCAGATTTTTTAATAATTAAGTGTAATTAATTAACCTACAAGCTTGTATTCATTACCATCAGAGTCATAGAGTTCAACTTTAAAGCTGTTTTCTTCAATCTTTATTTCCGATCCATTTTCAAACGTAATTTCGAATTTGCCTTCCTCAACCTCCAATTTCGTAATGACCCAAACTTCAGTAATCTCTTCAGCATCTAGTCCAACCAGATTTATAAAGTATCCAAGCATTCCTGCCAGTCCGTATTCTATTGCTGTAGAACCACCAATTACACTTTTCAATTCTTTTTTATTTAAAATATGCATATTTTTACCTCATTTAATAATTTATTATTAAATAATATAGGGCCGAATATAGGGCC
>SLFE01000185.1 GCA_007124415.1 Waddliaceae bacterium
CTTTAAATATTTTTTTGCTTCTTTCTGATCAAAATTATAGCTCATCTATTCTTTCTTTAAATAGTTCTATAATTTCATGTGGATGATTTTTTTGATCTATAATTTTGACCAAGTTGTCAGGTAGCTCTTCACGAAGAGCTTTAGAAAGGTTTTCTCCCATCATTACATTTTCATTCCTTTCTCTAAACGTAGTTGACCCTATCTTGAATCCGTTGATATTTAATTCTTCAAATATATCGACGGCCTCAATTGCTGTTCTTGTCCCTTCCTTAAAAAAGTAATTCATGAAAAATATAGTTAAGATGGCCCCCGCTTCATCTACAATTTCATTTGCTTTCTTGTTGAATTCTCTTTTCTCTTTTTTGGTGTTAAATCTTTTAATTTTATTCTTGTATGTATCTTTTGGGAAGAAACTATGCCAAGCATAGTTTCTTAGACTATTATATCTATCTCTTAAATATTTCGGAGCTTCTTCGATCATGTTTTCAATTTAAAGTGCATAACGGGCTGCGATTTGACCAGCTTGGCCTTATTGACAAAGTAATGTAATTAAATCTCGGAATTTATATAAAGTTATAAACTTTGAACCGACAACCAGCGGCCAAGCCCGCGTTAAAATCGTTGTTATGCAACGCGACTTTTGTTTTGTGAAACAAAAAATCACACCAGTGGTGCAAGTGTGGCGGTATTATGCAATGCAGCCTAAATAACACGTCGTTCCGGTCTTCGATATTTCAGCCGGCGATTATCAAAGGCCGGTAGTGTTCCTTCAAGAATGTCCACTACAGCCTCATTGATACGCGGATCTTCGATAGCTCCCGAGAAAAAGTCAAAGTCGTGTTGTCCGTCCTTTTTGTCGATTGAGACATAGATAATCTGCTCGGCATCTGCAACGACGGCCAGATTGGGGTTGTGGGTCACAAGGATGATTTGGCGTCGCATTTTGGCCTGCTTAATGAACGTGACGAGAATCTCATAGACACTTTTGTTGTCTAGGTTATCTTCAGGCTGGTCGATCACTAGGGGAATTTCCTGTCGGTCGAGCATAAGATAGAAAATCAACAGGATCCCGCCTCGCTCTCCCGGTGAGAGTTCGCTTAGATCCCTCCCATCAACCCTAAGGTCGTACTTGTTGTCAAGGTAATCGAAGCCGAAGAGATAATCGTAGAGTTCTTGGACGCTCTTTTGGCCTTTCATCTGCTTAAAAACGTCACGGCGGGCATCTGGGGACGATGCTTCGTCTCGTTTATCCGTATGCAGGGCCTCTACAATCGCATCGAGCGCTGTAAATACCTGCGTCTCGTCTTCCCAGTCCGCAACCTGATCGGTAAAGTTGCGCAGCATGGTGCGGCCTTCTTCCTGTCCGCGAAAGCTGCCGACCGCCGACTGGTTAATGAATCTCAGGAGTTCGTCGGCGAAGGACGGATTGAATCTTAAGCCAGCTTCAATGGAGATATTGTATTCACCAAGGTCCTCTCGAGACTTGGCGATCTCTGTGTCTATAGAAAGTTTGACCGCGTTGTAGAATTGTGTGAGTCCACACTTCCTGCTGAAGACCTCCTTGGCGATGCGCGCGCGTTCAGCACGGATCGTTCCCAACGTTTCCGGGTACACATTATTGACATTCTCAAGTTCGCGCTCCAGGCCTTTCAGCGTCTCAGCGCCGGGGTTCTGGTCATCACCATGCAGATCCTTCTCTCGGTCTGCCCACACCTTCAGGTCCCTGAGATATTGCTGATAATCGCGGGCGGGCTTGCCGAGACGTTCGACGATCTCGGCTCTTTGCGCCTCTAGCTCGGTTTTCTGGCAAACGAGGCTTGCCGCCTTTGCTTCAGTTCTCGCAGCCTCCATGACTTCCTCTTCGTCATCGTCCATTGCGGTGATATCTTCTGCCGAGAGAAGCAATGACTCGATCTCCGCCAGTCTTCTTTCTTTTTGTGCAATGACCGAATCTAGGGGACTGTAATCAAGTGTCAGATAGACGATCTGCCCGAAGCTCAACCCCGCGGCTTCTAGCGTGGCCCCGTGCTCCACTTCAAGGTTTGTCAGATTGGCTGCCTCACGGACGATAGCCTGACGAGCCTGCTGGAGTTGTTCCATAGCGACACTGGTCTCGACCTGTTCTGCTTCGCACTGTTCGATCTGTTCAGTCAACTTATTAATTTCTAGCCGGAGCTCTTCAACTCGCGTGGTTTCGACAGGGGGCGTGTCCATACCCGTATCTGGATTCGGTTTTTCCGGTGGGCGGGTCTTGCGATGCGCTTTGATATCTTCCTTCTTCATCCTAATCTTTTCTTCGAGTTCCTTGCGGTAATCCTCCGTGAGTTTCTTCTCGATGGAAACAACATTCGCATTGGCCTGATGAAGCTCCTGCTTCTTTCCGGCAATGTCCTCCTCCGCCTGCCGTGTCCGGTACTTGATTAAATCTTCGAGATTGGATTGCCCATGCCGGTCCTTCGGCTTGACGTATCGGAAGATTACTTCATTGAGCGTTGAACGAAACTCATCATCCGCAATATTCGCACAGATCCGTTCCAAATATTTTTGTGGGAGATATTCAACATTCTCGGGCAGATGAGTCTCAGTTTGTGAATCCAAAATCTTAGTGTCCGGCTCGCCTTCATGCCAGTTTAGTGTTGCCTCAAAGTGCTTCGCGTATCCACTCTTGAGGAATTTCTCCTTGTTCAAAAATGAGAACAGTTCTTCTTGCTTTCCACCGGATAGACCCTTCGATATCTGGTTATGGCTATTTCCGAGTAGCCCGATAACATCCGTAATCGCACTCTTGCCACTACCTTTGTTACCTATGATTGCAACAAGCTCTTTACCGAGCAGTATTTTCTCGTCGCAGAACCAAGCGCCATGCTGATCTGTCTGGTATCCAGCGATGCTATCAATGTACAACGATTCTATGTAGCGTGTGCCATTCTGCCGGACCCGGTGCTCAACCTCCGGTTCGCCCCCTATAAAGACGCGGTTCGCCGGCTCGAAAATGATCTGCTTGAGACCTTCATAAGTGAGATCGGCCTTGATCCAAGTCGGCCCCAGCATGATCCCGTCTCTGGAACTCGTAACAACTTGTCCTAGTTTCTCATCCAGATCGGCAAAGGAGTGAGCATCGCAGCCGGACAGTACAGGTTTGGGTTCCGTGTATTCATTCTTGTTCTCGGCGCGATTGGTTTCAAGGAAATACGCCACGTTTCCAGCATTGCCGAAGAACGCGTCACTGAACTTATCTAGCTCGTCGGTAATCAGGAGTTTGCGTTTCTTGCCGCGTTCAGCGCGGATGCCGTCATTATTCGCAGCTGTGATAATGAGAACGCAATCGAGCAGATCGGCGTCCTTCCCATATGTCTCTTCAAGGGCTTCACGGATGAAGGCCCGAGTCGTGGTCGCGGCGGCGTAATCGTCTTCTTGGCTGAGTTCCGAAGCACGCAGATTCCGCCCCGCCATGTCCGTCTTGTTTGTCTTTAAGGTATTCAGTAAAGAGGCGATTTTAGCAGCATAATCTGTGCGGAAAGGATTGAAGAGCAGATGGATGTTGACTTCCTCCTGCTTCTGATTGACAACATCATTTGTGCGAAGTTCAATGTTAGGAAAAAATACTTTCGGTGAGTCCGCGTACCGCTTGCGATACTCATCTACGGTAGCGAGATAGCAATCGGCAGAAAAGTAATCTGTAATGCCGAATGCATGTACATCGGATTCATGGAGCCTTCGGCAGTACTCTTCCCATATTTCAGCACTGTCAGGCAACCTGAACTGATCGGCCAGTTTTGTTTCGGGCGCGTGGAGATGGAGATCCCACTTTCTCCACTGCGAGCCTCTAGGAAAATTTGGACTCATGGCAATTTATGATTAGTAATAAGTTGCATAACGGTGCGGCAAATAACCGGCGTGGCTAAGTCATTGAATGTAAGCAACTAAGCGCAAACACGTCCGGTTGATTTGCATTGATATTATTCATGGCCTCCTCCCGGAATCGTAAATTTCGGTTCTGGACAACCCTTAACAAACCCAAGGAGGAAAACCATGAACGTATACACAAATCAGCACTCATATTACTGCGGCATAGATTTAC
>SLFE01000122.1 GCA_007124415.1 Waddliaceae bacterium
ACGAAAACGGTTTCATTCACATCACCGACATCATTGAAAATACGAAAAAATTCGAACAGAGGTTCGATCTCGATTTCGAATTGGGCTACAACATACAAAAGGTTGACGACGATGAGAAGGACGTCGACATCGAAGAGGTGCTCAAGAAAGACCAAACGGTCTTGGTTCAAGTGGTTAAAGAACCTATCGGCACGAAGGGCGCCCGATTGACCTCCAATATCTCGATTGCCGGCCGCTACCTGGTCCTCCTCCCCAATTCCAACCACAGGGGCGTTTCGAGAAAAATCGAGGACCGCTCGGTCCGGGAAAGATTGAAAAAACTGATCCGCTCTTTTGAAATGCCTCAAAAAATGGGGCTGATCTGCCGGACCGCCAGCCGCATTGCCACCCAAGACATGCTCATAGACGAGGCCCACGAGCTGCTGGATAATTGGCAAATGATTATCGAGAAGTTTCAGGAGTCCAACGATCCCTGCCTTCTCTATGAAGAGTCGGATATGATCAAAAAAGCTGTGGAAACCGCCGTCGACAAACGTTTCGACAGGATGCTTATCGACGACTACCACACATACCAGGTGTGCAAAAAACTCTACCAGAAATATAAAGGCGAACACTCTGTCCGCATCGAATATTACAGGGACAAGATCCCCATGTTCGAGCGATTCAATGTTGAGCGGGAAATCGAAAAGTCCTTGAAAAGGAAAATCTGGCTTCCCCGCGGAGGCTACATCTTTTTCGAGCGCACGGAGGCGATGTACACAGTCGATGTCAATTCCGGCCGCAGCACCTCAGGGGATACCGACGTGGAAGAATCCCTTGTGAGGATCAACCTCGAAGCGGCCGAGGAGATCGCCAGGCAGCTGAGGCTGAGAAACGTGGGCGGCCTGATCGTGATCGACTTCATCGACATGCGCATGCGCCGCAGCCAAAGGCGGGTTCTGGAAAAACTCAAAGAATGCATGAAGGAAGACTCGGCCAAATGCCGCATCCTGGGAATGAGCGAATTCGGCCTCGTGGAAATGACGCGCCAAAGGAGCCGAGGGTCATTGACGCAGCTCCTATATACAGACTGCCCCTACTGCCAGGGCAAAGGGCTGATCAAATCCCACGACAGCGTCGCTATCGAAATCGAGCGCGGACTGAAAAAAGCAATTCTTCATCACCAGCAATTCGGCATCAAACTGCAGGTCCACCCCCATCTCTATGACTACATCAACAACAGGGACATGCCCCACCTGAAGACGATCGCCGAAGAGAATAACGCCCGCATCGAATGGGTTATTTCCGATGAAATGCATCTCAGCGATTATCATTTCATATCAGCAACGAGCAATGAACCGATAGATGTCTGAATTCATCAAAAAATTAGATGATCTTAAGGAGCGGATTCCTGAAAGATACCTGACTCTGATGCGGCATTGCTATAATGAGTATCGCCTAGCCGCCCCCGAGGACTGGGCGCCGAAAGAAAAGCTCTTTTGCACCTATCTCGACCTGGTCGCCAACCAGGTGGAAAATCCCCGCTCTTTCGAGCCCTACCACAAAAAAATCACCGAGCCCTTTGACTTTCATCAATTAGCCATTGATTTTATGGAACCGTTGATCGTCATGAAGGAATCGAAGGTCCTGGGCAGGTCGAATCTGAACAAAATCGAGGAGTACACAGACGCAAAAGAAAACGTCATCCTCCTCGCCAACCACCAAATCGAGCCGGACCCGCAGATCATTTTCTGCCTCCTGAAAGACTCCCACCCTAGATTCGTCGACAAGCTCACTTTTATCGCCGGCGACCGCGTGGTGACCGACCCCATGGCCGTCCCTTTCAGCCTGGGATGCAACCTCCTCTGCATCTTCTCGAAAAAGCATATCGAATCCCCCCCTGAACTCAAGGGAGAGAAGCTGAAGCACAACCAGCGGACAATGAAGAAACTCAGCGAGCTCTTGAGCGAGGGCGGGCAATGCATATACGTCGCGCCGAGCGGCGGGCGCGACAGGCCGAACGCCGAAGGCATCGTCGATGTGGCCCCCTTCGACTCCCAAAGCATCGAAATGCTTCGCCTTATGGCCGGGCAGGCCGACAAACCGACCCACTTTTTCCCTCTGGCACTCAGTACATACAACATCCTTCCTCCCCCCAACAGCGTCGAAGTCGAGCTCGGCGAGGAGCGGAAATCCAAGCGATCCCCGGCCCACCTCCATTTCGGAGAGGAAATCGATATGGATGACTTCCCGGGAAGCGGAGAAGCCGACAAAAAGATCAAACGCCAAAAAAGGGCCGAGCATATCTGGTCTCTGGTCAGGGATTTATACCATTCTCTTTAGTTCATCATGGATCAATAAAAATTAATGTATATAATCGATTCTTATGAAGAAGTTTTTGATTGCCCTATTAATTTTTACAGCTCCCTTAACCGCCTATGAGATCGTCCCAGATACCAACAGGCTGTCGGAATCCGTTACCTCCACAGTGCGGACATACAAAATCCGGTTGAACAACGGAATCGAGGCCTACCTCGTTTCCGATCCCCATGCTAAAAAATCGGCGGCCATTCTTTCGGTCAATGCCGGCAGCTGGCAAGATCCCGACGATCATCCGGGGCTGGCCCACTTTCTTGAACATATGCTATTCATGGGCACTAAAAAATATCCCGATGAAGCGAGCTTTTTCGAGTACATCAAATCCCATGGAGGGGAAACCAACGCTTTCACCGAAGATCAATACACCTCGTATGTCTTCGACGTGGCCACCCCGGCCTTCCCGGAAGCTCTAGAGCGTTTTTCACAATTCTTTGTCGCGCCGCTGTTCAAGCCTTCCGGATTGAAAAGGGAGATCCACGCTGTCGATCAGGAATTTTCAGGAAAAAGCCGTGAAAACTTTGCACGCAGACTGATGATCTATAAAAACTACGGCCACTCCGACCACCCTTTTAGGCGATTCACTTTCGGAAGCGCCGACTCTCTCGCCCGCGCCGGTCAAAAAGAGCTCAGGGAATGGTTTGAAAAACACTACAGTGCAGACCGCATGCGCCTTGTGCTGCACTCGCCCCTTCCGGTTGAGGAACTGGCCAGACTTGCCAACGAAAACTTCCTTCCCATTGAAAACAGGGACACAAACATAAAGACCAGCAAAGCGCCCCTCATCTCCTCCTCGTTGAAGGGAAAGATGCTTCACGTCGAACCTCTCGAAAATGAGCGCTCGCTGATACTGCTTTGGGAAGTGCCGTCCAAATTCGCCGGGCGCCTGAAAAGCAAGCCCGACGACCTGCTGTGCTGGATTTTAGGACAGGAAGGCAAGGGCAGCTTGTTGGAAGCGCTCCGGCATCAAGGACTGGCTCTGGAACTTGAATGCGGCGCTTCCCAATGGGACGGCGGCCATATGGTTTTTTTGCTCTCTCTGGAACTGACAAAAAAGGGAGTCCGTGAGGTCGACGATGTCGTCGCCCAGATTTTTCAGACATTCGCATCAATCAGGAAAAGCGGCATTCCCCGCTATCTTTACGACGACATCAATGCCATCAAAACTCTCGAATACCAATACCCCGAAAAGGACACCCCTTTTAAAGAAGTTGTGAAACATTCGAGAGATCTGAGATGGGAAAGTCTTGAAAGCTATCCCGAGCAGACGACAACCATCCAAAATTTCGACCCCGGCCTTGCCCTGGAGCTTTTAGGCAGTTTAACCCCTCAGAACATGATACTCGATCTTCTGGCCGACCCCTCCCTCACAGGAGTCACTTTTGATAAAACCGAAAAGTGGGCGGGCACGCGATACGCGATTGAAAGCCTGCCGCCCGGTAAGATTGAAAAGTGGAGCAGCGCAAAACCCCATCCAGACGCTGGCATACCAAGGCAAAATCCTTATATACCCGAGAATTTAACCCTGGAAACAGCTCAAGAAAAAACCGTGTGGGAAAGCGCCGGGGGTAAACTTGCCCTTGTGCCCGACAGCTACTACAATACCCCTAGGATCAGTTGGACAATCCTGATAAAAACCCCCTCCGTCAACCGGGGA
>SLFE01000012.1 GCA_007124415.1 Waddliaceae bacterium
CGAGAGGCGAGGCTTCTCCCTTGGCAGGCTCGTTCGCGGTTTCTTCGATCGCCAAAGGAACGTAGAGCCGATGCTTCGCCCTTGTCATGGCTACGTAAAGCTGCCGCATTTTTTCGGCGTCAACTTCTTCTAAATGACGCGACAGCTCATCGTCTTCAAGAGGGGCTGCAAGCTGCCTTCCCGACTCTTTTTCAACAGTGATGAGCTTGTCTTTGAATTTTGTGCGGCACATCAGGCCAAGGGGAACGACAATGCCGAATTCCAGCCCCTTGCTGATATGCATCGTCAAAATTTGGACAGCGTCGCCTTCGGGATTCTGCCGGCTTTTGAGGGCTTCGTCCTCGCTTTGCTCGAGAGCCTCCCATTCGGCAAGGTATTCCAGGCATTGCAGGAGGGTGCAGTTGTTTTGGTATTGATAGTCGATCAATTGCTCGGCGATTTGCTGGAATTCATAAAAGAAATCCATCGAGCCTGTGGTGAGGAGTTTTTCTTTGACGGTGCAGCCCCCTAAAAAACGGGCCTGCAAAAATCCTTCGTAGAGGAGGGCGAATTCCTTTTCGCGAAGGAGCGCCATCTCTTCGCAAACAGCCGTCAGCTTGTCCTCGTCTTCCAGCTCTCTGATTTTCCTATGGTCCCATCCCACTAGGGGACCGGCAAGAACAATCTTAAGAGCGCTCATATCCTTCGGATCGATCAGTGAGACCAACAGCTCTTTCATAGCGGTATAAGCCTTGGAGTCGACCAGATGCTTTTGACGCTGCAGCTTAGCGGGAATGCCGTGCTTTTCGCAATAATCGAAAAATAGGGCGGCTTGATTGCGATCCTTGACCAAAACAGCCCACTCGGAGTAGGCAACGCCGGTTTTCTTCAAACGGATGATCTCATTGCCGATTGCGGGAAAGAGCGCCTCCTGCTGCAGCGACTTTGCCGGCCAGTTCTCGTTTCCTTTTCTCTTTCCCCGGGCAATCAAAAAATGGACCGAGCCGATTTCATCGGAAAACTCCCTGTCGGACGCTTTGGGGCTTGGGATAACCTCGCGGTACTTAAGAGCGGTCTTCTCCTTCGGCAAATTAATGAATCCCGGGGCATTGTCTTCCGAAAACAGAGAGTTCAGCGCCCGTATCAAGGACGCATCTGAGCGCCAGTTCACATCGAGAGTGCCGATGTGGCCCTCGCCGAGCTCTTTCCCTGCGGCTCTGTAGGTGTAGATGTCGGCCTGGCGGAAAGCGTAGATCGACTGTTTCGGGTCGCCGACAAGATAGACAACCCCGCGCTGTTTAGGATCGCGCAAAAAAAGAGTCTGAAAGATCTGCCACTGAACCGGGTCGGTGTCTTGAAACTCGTCGATGATCACCGCCCCGTATTGCTGCCTGACGCTTTCGGCAAAGCCAGACCCCCCGCTCCTTTGAAGCATAAGTGCCAGCAGGTCGTCATACCTGTATTTTTCCTGGGCATCCAGATATTGACAGAGAAGATTTTGGCAGTCATGGGCCATGCGGCAAAAGATCGCTTCGGGCGCCCTCGCCTCGGCGACGATCGGCTCCAGCTTTTCTGTGATCTCTTCCACAAATCCGGGGCATTTGAAAGCGAGTGTTTCAGGAGGGCCTTTCTTTTTCATTTTCGCGGGATCAATCCATTCGGTATAAATGATACCGTTTTTAATCAGAAAATTGAAATCTTCTTCGTCCACTTCGTCTTTATCAAACATCAGGCAAAACGGTTCTACGTTAAGATCGCATTTTTTTTGTAGCTTATAATAGTATGGCGAAAATGCGTTGAAATCATCGATGAGGTCTTGAGCGTTGTATTTTCCGGCAAGCTCTGTCATCGCTGCACGGAATTTTACAAACAATTCGGAAAAGGAAGGACGTTTTTCAATCGGCAGCCCCTTATCGAGGATTTTTTTGAGATCTCTCTCCAAATAGGAAAACTCTTTCTTTTTGACTCTCTTCACCTGAGCCGGGCTATAGGAGCCGCTTGCAAGCTCTGTTCGGAAAAAATCCTTGACCACCCTGAGAACTTCTTGTGGATTGACCAGCTCGTTTAAAGACCGGGATTCGGCGTCGAAGACAAACCGATGATCCCGCAAGGTCCTTTCGCAGAAGCCGTGAATCGTCAAAATTTTCGACAGATCGAACGAGGCGAGGGCCGCCTCAAGGCGCCGCCTTGCCTGCTTGACCTCCTTTTCGTCCTTTTCCAGCAGGGCCGATAGATAGTCCGGGGCTTCCTCTCCATTTCCTTCTTTAATGATTTTAAGCGACGCTGAGATCTTTTTTCTGATTCTTGATTTAAGCTCCTTAGTCGCGGCCTTCGTGAATGTCACCACCAGAATTTCCTCGACGATCCTAACCGGCTCTTCAATCAAAAGACGGACGTAAAGGTTTTCGATAGAAAAGGTCTTGCCCGTCCCGGCGGAGGCTTCCAAAAGTGTATTCGCGTGCAAGTTCAGGCCGCGGTCCAAACAATCAAATGTTTTCATTTTTTTTCAAAAACCTCGTGGTTTAAATCGATGATTGATTCCTTGATCCGCCGCCACTTTTCCATATGGAGCTGATTGAACTTCTGTTTGTTCTGCATGCTGAAAAGCATCTCTCGGTTAAACGATTTGTTGTACTTGCCGGCCAACTGCTCGTCTATCGCCTTGTCCAAATCGATTCCTTTGAACAAAAGCTCAAACCACTCGGGAATCATGGGAGAAGGGTTTTTTTGGCAAAGCAGGTAATAATCGACATAGCGGTCGAGCCACAAAAACGGATCTTCGATGCAGACCGGCAGGCATTTTTTCGCCTTCAAAAAGAAAACCTGCCGCTTAATCGCGGTTTTTCCTTCAAGCATTTCCGAGATGCAGTTCAAAAGAAGAATCTTCGGCCAATGGACCGCGAGGTCCTTAACATCTTTCGACGCATAAACGATCAACCCTTCAGAAGAAAGACAGTCCATTTTTCCCGTAAGCACCCCCCGCGAACATTCGATAGGAGGGAGGTCGCCATTTTCTCGGGAAAGTTCGACGGCAAACAAGCTGCTTTCATCAATTCCATGAGAATGGAGGAAACTTTTCATCGCCGCTATATCCTCTTCGAGATCACCGCGCCAGACCTGTTTAAAAAGCCCTTGAGGAAAAGCGCTCTGCCTCTCCGCTTTCGCCAAGACTTTTTCAATAGGGGCGTCCAAAGCGTCCATCCTGATTTGATACTTCTGCAAATGGGAAAGATCGAGCTGATCCTCGTCCGAGTGTCTTTCATCGTCATTCAAGAAGATGCCCAGGGATCGGAAATACGTTCTCATCGGGTTTTTTCCTAAACTGAAGAGATCTTTCAACAGGATCGTGTTTTCCTCTGCGAGATTGTCGTCGAGGGAATGATCGCCCTCGATAAAAAATTCGGGAAAGAAAGAAGAAGCCGGTTTTTTGGGGTTTAGCGAAGCCCGGCAATGGTCGTAATCCCTTTGGGAATAGCTGACAAAAAGACTGTTTGCCCCTTGGAAGTAGCGGGGGTCGAAACCATCGAAAGGATGCACCCTCAGGCAGGCATCCGAGGGCTTCTTTCCCTCGATTTCATAATTGTCGTCAAGATAGTCCATCAACTCGCCGACAAGAAGCGACGGGGCCGTCTCGCCCTTTTCGTCCGTGTACGTCATAAGCAGATAATCGCGGGCGGATAAAAGCGCTTCCAAAAAAAGCGTTCTGTCAAAATCAAGCGCGGCAGGACAATAATCGACCTGCGGGCTGCCCCGGCTCATGTCGAGCGGGGAGGGGTTGTCGTTTTTGGGAAAAGACTCCTCGTCCATTCCCATCAATAAAACCGCTTTGGCGGGAATGGCCCTCATCGGAAACATCGAACAAAATTTCACCGCGCTCAGGCAGCTTTCCCGGGCGGGCATCGTCGATTCCTCAAACATCTTGTCCAAATGGTGCCGAATGCTCTGCCAGGAAAGCTTTTTATCGGCAAAATGAGCCCCCGCTTTTGCGAAACGGTCGAACAAAGCGA
>SLFE01000053.1 GCA_007124415.1 Waddliaceae bacterium
AAATAATAATATTTTCTTTATATAAAATATTGTTTACACAAGAGATTAGGTCGCAATTATACAAATGTGATCTCATATCAGAGTTTCTTTTTTAAAGAAGTGAGCCATCGCTTCTTGCCAACCGACAAACAGGAGGTGGCAAATGAACAATATAAACAACACGTTGAACGATACTAAAAATTTGTCTGATAATCGTCAGAAGCCGTCAGGCAGCCCGGACAAATTTACCGCTATCATTCGGAGAATGAGTGAAGGAGAACTTGCTGAAACCAACTGCGTTTGGATGAACGCGCAAGACATCGGCAAGTACTTTCAAGCCAAAAATACGGAACAGCCACCGTTTGCAAGAATTGCCAACCGTGTTTATACAATCGTTGCCAAATCATGGGTAAAGCCCGGAGAGATCGCAGTCAGCCCGGTTCAATATGAAGAAGTTTCACCGGTCATCAATAATGACGATACTGTAATTGTAACTCCGTACAGGCAGGATTCAGAGTATCAACGCGATTTATCCAAGGCCAAGTTCATACTGCAACCTCAGGCAGTATTGAATTCTGAAGAGAGTTCTTCCGTCAGCAAAAATATTTTGGATGTAGAGGATATAAAGAAGTATTTTCTGAATCATTATACTGATCAAATTTTCAAAGAAGGACAATCGATCCACTGCACCATAAATAACAGGGAATACAACGCAACTTTTATAAGCGGCGAATCAAAAGACACCCCCCGAAATAAACACTATTTCAGCGCGATTCGAGGTACAACCGATCTGTTTTTTGAAACAGTCGAATGGGCGCCATCAATTTTAACCGAAAAAAAAGTACCCGAATTTTCACCTGTGTTCAGATTCGACGTTTCGGTGGAAGGGCTGGATAACTATCATGACACGACACGCCCCCTAATCTATAATGTCGAAAAATTCGAAAAGCAGGTCAGAGAGGCGCTTGAGAACAAGTGGCTTGTTCCGGGAATGTTTATCGAATTTTCACTTGACAAGGGAGTCGACGTTAAAGTAACCCTTGCAGAAACAATTCTGCCAAAAAAGGCTGCTGAGCTGCAACAAAAGCAAGCCGAATATGTTAAAGCCTATCAGTTGACGGAGGCGGCAGGGCTCAAATTTGTCTCCGACAACGTTGATATCTGCGCCGTTAAAGGCAGCCCGCTTAAGCCAAAAAGAGCGACTTTTAAAGTCACCATGCTCGATTCACTTCCAGGAACAACAGTGACCCAGGATCACATCCGCAACTGGGTGGACGTGAAAAGTCTTAAGAAAAAAGTGCGCGATTCACTCGACATTTTTTGCGAAGATACCAAATTTTATATCGATCATCAGGGATATTTATACACGCTCGAAGTTCATTCTATCGATAATGAGAATTTGATAGACAGCGATCCTTTCAACGCTAAACATTGGAAGCTCGACAAGGATACCAAGATATTATTCAACATGAACAAAAATATCGACCTGAATCTTGTTCCTTATGAAAAAGCGCATGCGCTGGAATCAATCAAGTTGAAAATCACCCCTGTGTCAACCGTTAAAACCGATGAAGTTCTTGAAATTGATGAAGAAAAGCTTGAAAAAGCCATCAGAGAATTCCTTCCGATTCAAAGAGCGCCTAATCAATGCTTCTCCCTTGATTTGGGCAATGATCAGGTTGTCGATGTCAAAGTGGCTGACATGGGATTTAAAAACAGCAAACACAACGGAAGGATTTATCCCCGCCTTGGAAAAATCGTTTCGGATACAAGCCTTGACTACGACTATTCCATCTATAAAATCAGAATGGTCCACCCCCCAAATATCGTCAGATTTAAAAACGGCGATCCGCGCGAGGCTATGGAAGATTTGGGGCTCACGGGCCTTTCCGACCATATCATCGAGACTGTCGAAACGCTCGTTTATCCACTAGGAGAGCTTTGGGAGTGGGCAGAGAAGCTCAACATCAAACCTCCAAAAGGGTTGCTCCTTTACGGTCCTGCCGGAACAGGAAAAACTACTTTTGCCGATGGAATCGGAAAGCTGCTTGGCATACCCGAGTCCAACATCAAAAAGATTTCCGCAAAAGATATCCACAACAAATGGGTCGGAGAAAGCGAAAAGAACCTTCACAAACTTTTTGCTCCTGCGATAAAGGCGGCTCAGGCCGACAGCAGCGAAAGGTTTATCATCTTTATCGACGAAGTTGAATCGCTTTGCGAGAACAGAAAAAATTCAACCGGTTCGTACAAAAAAGATATTGTAGGGGCTCTCCTTGCCGAAATGGACGGCTTCAACAAACTTACCAATGTGATGGTGATCGGAACAACAAATGACTTTGAACGTATCGATCCTGCTTTCTTAAGGCCGGGACGCTTTAGCGAACACCTTGAATTTCCTCTGCCGGATGCGGCAGGAAGGAAAAAAATCCTCGAATACCACACAAAAGAATTAAGAGAAAACGATCACATGGAAGAAGATATCGATCTGGATCACTACGCGGCAATAGCCAACAATTTTTCCGGAGATCATATCAAAGGTCTGGTTTGGAGCGCTAAAACTTTCAACTTAAGAAGGCTCAGCAAGCTTAAACTTAAGTCTGAAGAAATCGAGAACCATCCGGACCATAGAGTTTCAAAAGAGGACTTCAAGCTCGCATTCGAAAAAATCAATAAAACTCTCAAGAACAATCAAGGCTCTCCTCCACCTGACGGAATGTATTCATAACACTAAAAAGGGCCGGGAAGATTCTTTCCGGCCCTTTTTTCCCCTGGACGGGATTAGGGCACAATCAGGGGTTTTAATATCGTTTAATGAGGCAGTAAAGAATAGGTGATATTAGAATATTGACCGGCAATCTCAATTTTCACAGGACCGATTTCATTTTCAATCTTCCGATAAAAATCATTGGCGCTGTTTTCGCTTGTAAGTTCTAATTTTTGGTTGCCTAGTTTCCGGGCTTTTTTCGCAGCCCTTAGCATTAAAGCGCGTCCTACGCCGCTTCGGCTATTTGATTTTGCTACCGCGATATAGGGCACACATCCGGTTCTGTGGAGGCAAACATAACCGATAAGCTTGCCATCTGTACTAGCCCAGTAAAAAGTGGTCTCCCGATTGTGTAAAAACTTCTTCACAATCGAACTATTTTTATGCCAATCAGGTATTGAGGCATGAATCGTTTCAATAGCCGCTTCTGCAGTTTCAGTTTCAATGGTATGGCCTTTAATGATTTTGAAGGGGGGGGGAGCTGTTCTTATTGGTTCAGATTGCATCTTGTCATCTCTTTTAATATAAGAGTTAAGCGAAATTTGTTTTCTTCACTGTTAACAAATGTGCCGATGTTTCTTTTACTGAAATCCAATCCGCTTTTTTGGTAAAATCTTAAAGCTTTTTCCGCGCAATCGATGATCAACTGCTCAAATCCCGCAGATTTTGCTTTCTCGGCGATCTTTTTCAGTAAAAGCGAACCCAGCCCTTTTCCTTGGAATGCTCGTTCAACCGCAAGGTAGCTAAGATAACAAGCATTTTTTTTATAATAATCAGGCCTGGCAACTGCGTATCCGCGACAGAGCCCGTCTGAGCGTCCCATAATAAAAATCACCGGTTTTTTGTCTCCGGGTATCATGAACTTGCGAACCCTTTCCTTAAGGCCGGGTTTTGGCGGCCTTATGAATGTCTTGATTAAAGTCTCATGATAACTATCGCGCCAACCGATGGATTCATTGATCCGCTCAAGCTCTTTTTCAATAACGGCATCACCATCTTTGTATTGATTAGTATTCAAAAAGCTTATATTGACAATGGAGTTGTTATCAATTGTATTCATAAAACACAAAACAATTTTATTTTAAAATAAATTATACACAAAACACTTTATTAAGTCAACTTTTTAGTTTAGTTTTTAATGGTAAATTTGATAGTGAAATATGTTCAGATTAGTTTTAGCATGACGGATTTGAGTTATATAACTTAATGTGGTTAAAATCATGAAATTGTGT
>SLFE01000269.1 GCA_007124415.1 Waddliaceae bacterium
CAGGGATCCGCGGGCGTTCTATCTATTCTGTTTGGGGCGTCCATGATATTTATTCTCTTTATTTTTTAATGTTCTCAATCGTTTATTAATTTTTTATTAAATCGTTATTAAGATTGAATATGATGCAAAAAAACTCTCGTTTGCTATAATGTTCTGAACCGGGAGCTGGCGCATGGTACCGAGTGTTTTTCATCATTGTTTGGGCGGCCTGTTCGTTTGTCTAAAGCCCGTGGAAAGCGGCAAGGTTGAAAAAGCGGCGCAAAAGGTGTTCCAGGACAGCGCATTTTTTTTAAACCTGCCCCCGGAAATCCAGGAGATGGTCTTTGACAGGCTTGATCTTGAGGGGCTTTGCGACGCTTTGCCCGTCTGCAGGCGCTTTTACGAGCTTGTCGGTAACCGCCCTTTGAAGTTTATTTTCCCTCCGGCCATTGTCAACGCTGTTAAACATGGCCGTTTTCTCAGGATGCCCCGGATTCGCCCCCCGAAATTTGATCTGAAAATGTCGAAACGGGGCATCTTAAAGCAGATTATGAAAGGTAAAGACTTGGCTTGGGGAAGAGACGATGTCGGAAGGTATTTTCTGGCCGTGCGCTACCGCTCCCGCACATTGGGGGGCGAGCGTCTTGAGGGGATAGTTGCCTTGTATCAAATGATGGCAAATAGGTGCGGGTCGAATAAGATTGAATGGAGCGTCAGAGACACTCTGTCCCTCTCTTACGATACCACAGACGACTATGTGGTGACTCGGTATGGCGCAGGCGACATAATCGGCAGGTTTTCTTTTTTTGCAGATGTTCCTGTTCTCGAATCTTTTTTGCAAGGAAAGGTGTGCGGAGTGGCTCAGACGAACCTGATAAGCCGAGTGAAGTGGATAAGCGATCCCTCCGGCGAGAACACCCCTCGAATCCAGATGGGGGGGCTGAGCTATGAAACCTTCTTTCAGTATCTGAAGAGTTTTTTTAATTAACTGTAATCGTCTCCGACAAGGGCAAAGCCCCGTTCATAGGAAGGGCCGTGCTTGCCGATGGGAAGCTTGCCGTTGAAAAAGTCTCGGTAGACTTTGAGGCCTTGCTCTGCGTTTTCGACGCAGTAGAAGCAGTTGCTTACCCACTCGGATCCTTTGATGGTTCCGGTGTCGAGGTTGACTTTGAAGCGCGAGGAGATCTTTTTTTCCCAGTAGTCGGGGGCCCCGAAAAGGAGTGCGGGGGTGGCGCCGGTCATGCCCACTTTGCGGCCAACCTCTTCAAGGGCGTATTCGAAGTCGGTGCCGATGCCGCCTGTCAGGAATATGGGAAGGTCGAGGTTGAACTCGGCCTGCCTCTCGACGATCTTGTCGAGGCGGTAGGTCATTTTCGCGTCGATGTAGGGGTTGATTTTTTGTTCGTTGACGACCGAGCCTCCTTTGGAGCGGAAGTCCACAACGTTGGCGCAGGAGAGGATGCCCGCTTCTTTGGCGACGCGGTTGCCCACGGCCATGGCGCCCGGGCCTCCGCCCGTCACAAGGGCCAGCGGGGTATCGGGAGTGAGAAGATTGTGATCGACGTTTTGTTTCAGTTCCAGAAGTCCTTCAAGAAGAGTCTTCAGCTCTTCGTAAAAGTTGCCTTCCTGGAGGTTCGATCCGTAGATGCCGAGGACGAGGGCGTCTAAAAATTCGGTGACTTTGCTTAAAGGGACGAACATGCCGGTGTCAAAGCCGTGCTTTTGCACGTATTTGAGGATCTGCTTGGAGGTCTCGTCGACCCAGTAGACGGGGATGCCGAATTTTTCCAGGTCGTTGAGAAGGCCCCGGTCTTCGGCGGAGAAGTAGTTTTGGAAGCCGAGGGAGGGGTACTTAAAGTAAATGCCTTTCAAACATTTCTGGACGTGGTTGCTCAGCAGCATTCTTTTGAGCAGCGGCGTTGGAAAGTAGCGGGTGAGGAGCACGCCCTGGCTTGTGATGTCTCCGTCGTCTATTCGCTCGAGATAGGGGAATGTGGGCTGCTGCTCGATGTACCTTTCGGCCATCATCGCCTGCCTTTCACTCTGCATTGAGCCGGGGAACTCGTGCATTTTCGTCTCGCGGACGATCCAGTTTTCGGGAGAGAGGCCGAGCAGCTGTTCTCCTTTAACGATAAATGTGGCGGCCCTGGCTTCTTTTGGCGGAGGAGCCGTTTCAAAGGCGTTGAACAGGGATTTGGGATCTTCGATGCAGGTTTGAAGCTGGTCGCGGTCGGCGAAAAAGACATATTCCCGGAAGGGGTCGAGGGTGTAGAACTCAAGGGGGATGTCTGTGATCTCGTGCTCGCTTTTTCCGTAGACTTCGAAAATGTTGCCTGAATGCATGGTGTCGGGCTGCAGGATGGAGGCTGTCGTGTGGTGGAATCCGGCGGGAAGCTGTTCGTCGACAACACGGGCGAAGACCGTCCTGATGTGGAGGGGGAGGGTGCGGACCAAAAGGATGCCGTCGTCATTAAGAGTCATCGGGGCTTTGGGCTCCCACTTTTGGTGGAGCTCGACCCACTGCCTGAGCGACTGGTTTCTTTCAAGTCCCAGCGTGAACGACGGAAGAAAGTTCATGATCTGATCTTCGTAGTTTTGCCGGCCGTTCAGCAGAGAGAGGTAGGCAACCGTCCTCCCTTCGACTTTGTCCAGGACAAGTTCTTTGCTTCCCTGCATGCCTCCGAGGGAAAGGAGGGGATCGCCGTATCTGTCGAAGCGGCCGAACATGCGGGAGAGGTAGTGAGGGTCCCTGACGCGCCTTCTGTCGTCTGCTGCGAAAAGCTTGCCGACATAGGCGCCGACGGGCATCAGGGAAAGAAGCCGTTCTCCAACGGGGCCGTGGGCGGTGAAATGAACTTTTATGTGGGCGCACGATTCCTTTCGGTTCAGGTCGTAGTCCACACCTTTGCCGTCGAGGCCGAGCTGCGCCAGCGCGCTTTTGATATTGAAGAAGACAAGCTCCTCGTCGATTTCAAAACCCTTGAAATCGGAGTTGATTTCATGGATGGCGACAAGCCCCTCGGCATTTTTCTTGTCGATCTTCCGGTATTCGGCCAGCGTCCCGTCGGGAGTAACCAAATCATGCTGAATTGTTTTAATAATCCTGGCCATCGTACCGTTATTTTATTTCAGAACGGTTATCAAGTAAACAAGTTATCCAAAAATCTGACGTCAAGATGCTTATGATTTAGTTTAACAGAAATTCTCCATATGTAATAATACCGTGTTTTGCTAAGGCGAGCAATATGGAGAAAATACCGAGAAGCTTTGGGACGCATAGCGGCAGCTTTCATGCCGATGAAGTGACCGCCTGCGCCCTGCTGCTGATGCATGATCTCATCGACCGCGATAAAATCTTTCGCACGCGCGACCCCGATAAGCTAGGCGCCTGCGAGTTTGTCTGCGACGTCGGAGGGGTGTATGATCCCGAACGGAAGCTTTTCGACCATCACCAGGTCGAGTACCGGGGCCAAATGAGCAGCGCCGGCATGATTTTGAAGTACTTGAAGGACGAGCGGTATATCAACGAGGTCGATTACGAATACCTTAACCGCTCTATGATTCACGGGGTCGATCTTCACGACAACGGCAAGGAGCCTCAGGTCTATGGCTACTGCTCGATTTCCCATGTGGTTGCCAATTTCAATCCTATCGAACACGGCAGTTCGCATCAAGAGCAGGACCGCTGCTTTTTCAAGGCTTTGGACTTTATTTATTCCCATTTAAAGCGCATGGTGAGAAGAATCGAGTACATTCAATCCTGCCGCGAAGTAGTCGAGGAAAAAATAAAACAAGAAGACAAGTGCCTCATCTTCGACAAAAGCGTTCCCTGGCTGGAACTTTTTTTTGATTTGGGAGGAGAGAAGCATCCGGCGGTTTTTATTGTGATGCCATCGGGCGATCACTGGAAGCTTCGGGGCGTTCCTCCAAGCTATGAGGACAGGATGAATGTCCG
>SLFE01000283.1 GCA_007124415.1 Waddliaceae bacterium
GAGGAAATCACAGAAGATATGAAAGTGAAAACTTTACAAGGCGAAGAACTGTCAATCACTGTGGAAAACGGCAAAATCATGGTCAACGGCGCAGCTGTCGTAGACTCTGACATAGAAGCCAAAAACGGTGTGATCCATGTCATCGACAAAGTCCTGATACCTTCAAACGACAAAGAATAGAAAGTCTGCCGGGGCTTATCTAAAAGCCCCGGCAATTTGACAAGATGTCGTCCGGCGAGCGAAGATGAAGTCTGATGGGATTATTATCCAAATTCAGCTTCATAGCGTCCGTTCCTCTCTATCTTATGGCAAGCGAAGATATTTTTCATTATATTGACAACACCTGGTCTTTGCTCGAGCGCTCCTGCGGCAAAGAAGCGCTCTGTACCGCAGACCCCAAGATGATGTCGGACAAAAAACCAACGATTTACATTTCGTCCGCAGAAAATCCCGGCATCGTCGATGAAAATGTTTGCGTGAGCGTTCTGCCGGACAACCTTGATGAAATCGAACATCACGGCCTCTTGTATGTACCCAACCCCTATATCACCCCCGGAGGCCGATTCAATGAAATGTACGGGTGGGACAGCTACTTCATCGTCCTTGGCCTGAAAGCCTCGGGACGGATGGAAATGGCCCGAAACATGGTCGACAACCATCTTTATGAAGTGCGGCATTACGGCCGCGTTCTCAACAGCAACCGCACCTACCATCTGAGCCGCTCCCAGCCTCCATTTCTCTCGCGAATGGTTTTGGAGGTTTATGGAAGCGATGCCGCCAAATTAAAAGAGGCCTATCCCCTGCTTGTCAAGTATTACCGCTTCTGGAACAGCCTTCCAAGGCTTGTCGGTTCGTGCCAACTGTCGCGCTACTACGATGACGGGCAAGGCCCTGCGATAGAAGTCCTTTCTTCGGAAATCGACCATCTCGGACTCAATCACTTCGATCGTGTCGAAAAGCTCGTATTGGAAAACGCCATTGAAGTATCTGACAGACATTATGATCATCAATCAAAAACCTGGAAAGAGCCCTATTACCTCGACGACAAAGCCATGAGGGAATCGGGTTTCGACGTCTCCTGCTGCTTCGGCCCTTACGGCATTGAAACCACCCATCACATTCCTGTTTGCCTCAACTCCCTGCTCTGCCTTATGGAGGAGGACTTGGCAAAGATCGCTGATAAAATCGGCATTGAGCACAGCTGGGAAAAATTTGCCAAAGCGCGCCAAAAACGGATTAACAGGCTGCTCTGGAATGATGACAAAGGCCTTTACTTCCCCTATAACTACAAGAAGCAGGCCCAACACGAATATCCCTTTCTGACAACTTTCTATCCCCTTTGGGCCAAAATCGCGACAAAAAAACAAGCCGCGGCCGTCGCCGCCAACTTAAGGCTTTTTGAAAGAGCGGGAGGTCTTATGGCCGGCAGCAAGACAACAGGCTGCCAATGGGACGCTCCCTATGGCTGGGCCCCTTTCCATTGGATTGTCATAGAAGGCTTGAGAAACTACGGCTATCACAAAGAAGCCTGCCGAATCGCCGAGAAGTTTTCCGCTTTGATCGAAAAAGAATATGAAAAAAGAGGCCATATCTTCGAAAAATACGATGTGGTCAAATGCACAGCGGATGTGCATCCCGAATATGGCTATGAAAGCAACGAATTCGGTTTCGGCTGGACCAACGCCGTCTATTTATTAATGAAATCGATTGACAAGTAACTTTAGCGCCGTATAGTCAAATAATATTTTTAAATGGAGAAAGACCATGACCGCGGCGCCTCCCAAAGTCAATCATGCGCGATTGTTCATCGCAGGTGAATTTCTTGAATCCAAATCGGATCGCTGGCTGGAAAATCGCAATCCCGCCACTCAGGAGATCCTCTCTTTGGTTCCATGCGCGACTTTAGACGAGGTGAATGAAGCTGTTCGAGCGGCGGAAACTGCTTTTCAGACATGGAAAGATGTCCCCCCCCTCGAAAGAGCCAGGGTCTTTTTAAGGCTTCAAAAACTTTTAAGAGACAACAAAAACCGCATTGCCCGCTGCATCACCCGAGAACAGGGAAAAACGCTCTCCGACGCTGAAGGGGACGTCGCCCGCGGATTGGAAGTTGTGGAATACGCTGCGGGCATACCTTCATTGATAATGGGGGAAATGTGTGAAAACGTCTCGGAAGGAATCGACACTTACAGCGTCCAGCAGCCCCTCGGCGTGTGCGCAGGTATCACGCCGTTCAATTTTCCCGCCATGATCCCCCTCTGTATGTTTCCCGTCGCTATCGCCTGCGGCAACACCTTTGTCTTAAAGCCAAGCGAGCAGGATCCTGAAACAGCTATATTAATCGCAGAACTTGTGCAGGAGGCCGGACTTCCGCAAGGAGTATTGAATATCATTCATGGAAGCAAAGGGGTCGTTGACGCTCTCTGCGACCACCCGGGAATAAAAGCGGTCTCTTTTGTCGGCTCGATTCCCTCAGGACATCATGTATTCGAAAGAGCCACCAGCACAGGCAAAAGGTGCCAGTCGCTTTTAGGAGCCAAAAACCATGCTGTCATTATGCCCGACGCCAACAAAGAAAAGACGTTGGAGGCCATTACGGCAGCTGCATTCGGCGCCTCGGGACAAAGGTGCATGGCGCTTTCAGTTGCCGTTTTTGTCGGCAAAACAAATAAATGGATTGGCGAGCTTATCGAAAAGGCCAAGAATCTCAAAATCGGCCCCGGCAGCAAAGATTTAGACCTCGGCCCTTTGATTTCCCCGCTTGCCAAAGAAAGAGTATGCAAGCTGATTCAGTCGGCAGAAGATGAGGGGGCGGTTATCGAGCTCGACGGACGATCGCTTATTGTGCCCGGATTTGAGTCTGGAAACTTTATCGGTCCCACCATCATCAGCCATGCCGCCCCTTCGATGGAGGCCTATCGCCAGGAAATATTAGGCCCCGTGCTGCTTGCCGTGGAAGCGGAAACGCTCAATGAGGCAATTGAACTGATCAATCAAAACCCTTACGGCAACGGAACATCGATTTTTACCGAATCTGGAAGCTCAGCACGCCATTTTCAGCACTCTGTCGATGCTGGCCAGGTCGGGATCAACATTGCCATTGCCGCCCCCCTTCCTTTTTTCAGCTTTACCGGCTCCAGAGGCTCCATTCGGGGCGACCACCACGTCTGCGGCAAACACGGCATCAGATTTTACACACAAACCAAAACCATAACGGCAAGCTGGCTTGGCGCTAGTTAACCGCTGATTGCGGCCCTAATCCGCTTTTGGCGCAAGTATCCGAAGCTGCAGCCTGCCGTCCTCGCTTTCTTCGTCGGTTTTCACGAATGACGCCGTTATAGCATAGCCATTTTTATTAAACTCGTCCTGAACTTTTTCAAGTACTCGTTTAGAAACGGGGCCGCTAGGATATAGGACCCATTCCGACTTTGTCCAATTATCCTTCATAACTCTGTCGATTTCTTTCACAAGACGTTTATAATGCATATTAATGACCGTCTGTATCCGCTGCTCGAGAACGGATTTTTCCAAACGGTGCCAGGCCCATCCGCGATCGACAAGAGTCTCGCGCCGTTCCGGCTGAGTTTGGATTTTGTCATCCAACTCAATGGTAATACCAATCATTTTTTCAAAAGCATCCGAGTCATCTATATCAGCTTTTAATCCCATCCAACTGAATGATATTATAATGTCTTTATGTATCTTGACGTAAAACTCGGGATCCAGATTCACTGTCACATGCCAGACATTAGGCTTTCCGGCGCCGCTTTCCCGAATATATTCCGTTAACAAGCCATTTCCGTTAATTACTTCCCTAACTTTGTTCATGACTTCATTGCGGTATTTCTCGGTTTTTTCTTTTTCTACCTGCTCATCCCTTTCGCGGCAAATTGTTGCCACGTCTTTTTCCTGAAAAAGTGTACGAA
>SLFE01000176.1 GCA_007124415.1 Waddliaceae bacterium
AAAATTTAATTCATTAATTTTAGTTAGCCATGCGCATTAATCTTGCAGGAATTTATTTACTAGTCGTCGCCGCTATCTGGGGACTCACGTTTCCTTTGATTGAGCTTTCCGTTGGAAAGATCGATCCTTATTTGTTCGTTTCCCTCAGGTTTACACTTGCAGCGCTTCCTTTGATTCCTTATTTTTTGAAACATTTGGACAAAAAAGCCCTTAAGGTCGGAGCCGTTTTGGGGCTGATGCACTGCGGAGCTTTTATATTTCAGACAATGGGCCTGCAGACCCTGAACGCTTCCAGGGCCGCATTCCTGACAGGGCTCTATGTCCTGATGATCCCGTTCATTTCCCCTTTTCTTAAAATGGGACTGCCCAGGTCCAATGATATTGTTAGCGCCGCGGTTTGCTGCTCTGGGGTGTATATTCTAACCGGCTGCGACATCGGGGCGTTTTCGATCGGCGACACCTGGATTTTGATCGCCGACTTTTTCATCGCGGCAACCATTATCTATATCGGTAAGCATTCTCAGGATGACATGGATCCCCGGATGCTGGCCTATGGACAAATCGTGATGACCGGACTTTTTTCCTGGGGGCCGTCGCTGCTGTTTTCAAATTTCAACATCGCCGCTCTGACAAATCCTTCTGTTCTGACTTCTCTTTTTATTTGCAGTTTTTTGGCAACGATCCTGGCGATCAGGCTCCAGTCGAAATATCAAAAATACGTATCGATACAGAGCACGGCGCTCATCTTTAGCTTAGAGCCGGTATTCGCTGCGATTTTCGATACTCTGATCAGCGGCACTCCTCCAAAGATTTATACTTTGATCGGAGGGATGGTCATATTATCGGGCATCCTTTATCTCGAGCTGTCAAAGGCCAAACAGCAGGAGCAGCTTTCAGGAACGTGAACGGCGCTTTATTTTCTTTTTGCTATCAGGTATCATTTTCCGTATGGGATCTGTGATTCGCGTATTAAATGACGATGTCGTCAACAAGATTGCCGCCGGCGAAGTTGTGGAAAATCCCGCATCGGTTGTCAAAGAGCTTGTCGAAAACTCCCTTGACGCCGGGGCCGGCGAAATTACCATTGAAATCAAGGGAGGGGGGCGCCAGCTGATCCGCGTAACAGACAACGGCTTGGGCATGAGCGCAGACGACGCCCTTCTTTCGGTTCAGAGGCACGCGACGTCGAAAATTTCGGATATCGATGACTTGAACCATTTGAATACAATGGGCTTTCGGGGTGAGGCGATCGCCTCTATCGCCTCCATTTCTAAATTCACCCTGATTACCGGTCAAGGCGGCGGGTCGGGAACCCTCGTTTTTGTCGACGGGGGAAAAATCGTCAAGCAGGCTCCTGCCGCCGCTTCCCGCGGCACCTCAATTGAGGTAAGGTCGCTTTTTTTTAATGTTCCCGTGCGGAAAAAGTTTCAAAAATCCCCGGCTCATGACAGCTCAGAAATATTTAAGGCGGTCAGCATGATGGCCCTTGGCAACCCGGGTGTGAGGTTTCAGCTTGTCCGCGACGGGAAGGCAGCTCTGACAGCCTCTGTGCTTGAAGGGGAGTTTCCGGATCAGCTTAAAGAACGCATCTCCACTGTGCTGAGCGGCGATTTTTTGAAGTCCTGCCTCCCCTTGCAGCGCTCCAATGTCCAGGGATTTATCGGTAATCCGTCTGCGACCCGTCATAACCGGCTGGGGCAGTATTTGTTTATCAACAGACGCCCTGTGGCATCCCCGCAGATTTCGCGGGCTGTCAGAGAGGGCTACGGCACAACGATTCCACCGCAGCGATACCCGGTTTTTGTCCTGCATTTGACGATGCCCGGTTTTGATGTCGACGTAAACGTCCATCCTCAGAAAAGAGAGGTGCGGCTCAGGGACGAGGAGACGGTGATCGCGCATGTCAGGGATGCTGTCAGCGGAGCTCTTCGTAAAAAGGAGTCTAATATTTTGACTGCCGCCCCTCGATTCGCCTTTTATGAGCCGGCTCAGGAGGAGGCATACAGGGTAGAGGAGGCAGCTGAGGTTCACTCTGTCCCCATCGAAGTGAACCATCCGGAATTTTCATTCGCTCCTCCTACTCAGGAAAAGGCGTTCCCGCGCGTTGTTTATACCATTGCGGGCTACATCCTCGCCGAGGATGCCGATGGAGTCATAATCGTCGATCAGAGGCGGGCCCATCACAGGGTTTTGTTTGACAGGCTTTTAAACGGTTCCCATGGTTGCCATTCGCAAAATTTGCTTATCCCCGAGCGAATTCAACTAACGAAAATAGAAGCTGAAGCCATGCGGGAGGGGCTGCCTCTCTTGAATAAAATGGGTTTTGAAATCAGGGAGTTCGGTCCGGAGGCATTCGTTGTCGAATCGGTGCCTCAAAGCTTTTCAAATAAGGATATTCCCTCTATGATTAAAGATATCCTGGAGGATTTCAGAGAGTATTCATCGCCGGACGACTCTCAAATGCAGCGCTTGTTCGCCGGGATAGCAAAGAGAGGCGCTGTTTCAAGCCGCGTGCGCTTGGGGCAGGCTGAAGCCGAGGGGCTCGTCAGAGATCTGTGGAGAAGCTCCTCGCCTGAGCAAAGCCCGCAGGGTCAAAAAATTTGGACGCTGGTCACGCCTGAGACAATCAGCGGATTAATATGAGGAAATTATGGATTATCAGAAGCGACTCTACTCATTAGGAGAAATCCTTGAAGAGGATTCAATAGACGGCATTATTATCGAGGAGCCGATCGACATCTTTTATCTGACCGGAATCGAACTGTCAACCGGTCGGTTGATTGTTCACAGCCGCGGCGCCCATTTGATCGTGGACGGCCGCTACTTCGAAGCTTGTTCCGAGGTGCATTTTCTCAATGTCGTTCTCTGGGATCCCGATGTTTTGTATGATTTGCTGCTTGACGATTTGGCCCACATTAAAAGTTTTGCTTTCGTCGGCGAAAAAACAACCTATCAGCGTTACACCGACTTGAAAAAAATTGTCGACAGGGTTTTACAGGAATCGCCGAAACGTGAACTTGAGCTGATGCCTTGCGATGATTTTGTTCTCCAGCTCCGCAGCGTGAAAAGTCCCGAAGAGGTCGAGCGTCTTGCCGAAGTTGCCGAGCTCGGCTCAAAAGGTTACGATTTTGTTTGCGACTATCTCAAGGAAGGGGTGACTGAACTCGATGTGGTTCGTGAACTCGATATTTTCTGGAAGAAAAACAACGCCAAGGCGTTTGCCTTCGATCCCATTATCGCTTTCGGCCCGGGAAGCTCCATGCCTCATTACCATCCCACAAACCGAAAGCTGGAAAAGGGAATGCCTGTTCTCATTGACATTGGGGTGACCCTTAATCACTACCACTCCGATATGACGCGCGTTGTGTTTTTCGGGGAGCCCGATCCTAAAATGAAAGAGGTCTATGAGGTGGTGAAAGGAGCTCAAGAGGCCGCCCTAAAAATTTGCAAGCCCGGCATTCGCGCCGGCGACCTCGATATGGAAGCGCGCATTTGGATCACCGACAGGGGATACGGAGAAAATTTCAACCACGGCCTGGGACACGGCATTGGCCTTGAGGTGCACGAGCTGCCTGTGATTAAAAGCGCCTCGAAGTATGACTCCGTCGTTTTGCAGCCAGGGATGGCGATCACCATAGAGCCGGGCGTCTATATTCCAAAACTCGGCGGCGTTAGGATCGAAGACACAGTCGTCATCACCGAAGACGGACACCGCAACCTCACTAACCGCCCCAAGGAACTTAAAGTGGTGTAACCGTGCTTTGCAGCAGTCCTGACTCTTATTGCCGGCACTCTGTTGCGAATATGCATCGACAGCCTGACGCTATGGCCGAGGTTGTCTCGCAAGCCATATACGGCACTCCTCTGAAAATTGTCGACATATCCGATGCTTGGGCTCAAGTGAAAACTCCGGAC
>SLFE01000024.1 GCA_007124415.1 Waddliaceae bacterium
ATGAGAGACTTTTTAAAAATATTCATATCAATTCTTCCTTACTACATATGTAGTTTTTAAAATTAAAAAAACGAGTTAATTTTTTCATAAAACTAAGTGTACTACATGTGTAGTATATATTGCAACTAAAAAATAATTCTAAATATCAGTAGTTCACTTAAATAATTAAATTCAATTTTAACATTTACTTTAAGTGCGATTATTTAAACAAAGTAGAAAAATATTGATTTTTTGGTCGTTTTTGAGTAATTTTTAGGTTAAAATGGGAAAGGAATGAGTCGGAAAGAGATGAACAATTATCATTTTATTGGAATCGGAGGCATCGGCATGAGCGGGCTGGCCCGCTTGCTGATGCAGCAAAATGCAGGGGTGTCGGGAAGCGACATGTCGAAAAACCAAGCAGTCGCAGAGCTTATAAGCGGCGGGGCCAGAATTACTGAAGGGCATTGGGTTCATAATATCGATGAAGGCATGACGGTTGTCTACTCGTCCGATATTCCCAAAGATAATGTGGAGCTGTTGGAGGCAAAGCGGCGGGGGTGCCGGATGCTCCACCGCTCCGAACTCCTGCAGAGGCTCATGGCCTCGAGAAAGGCGCTGGCGGTGGCCGGCACCCATGGAAAAACAACCTCTTCGGCTCTTTTGTCGTCGGCGCTCCGGCAGGCGGGAATCGATCCGTCGTATATGGTGGGGGGGATTGTTTCCGAGCTGGGAGGCAATGCCTCTTCTGGCGAGGGCGACTACTTTGTCGCAGAAGCCGACGAGAGCGACGGGTCCTTTTTGCGCTACGCTCCTTTTGGCGCTATCATCACGAATATAGATCTCGACCACCTCAATCATTTTGGCTCGGAGGAGGCGCTGATAGGCTCGTTTTGCCGGTTTGCCGGGCAGGTCGCCTCAAAAGAGCATCTGTTTTGGTGCGGCGATGACGAGCGGCTGAGTCAGATGAACTTGCCCGGCGTTAGCTACGGCTTCAGCGAAGGGTGCTCGCTTCGCTTGTCCAATTTTCGCCAAGAGGGTTGGAACTGCTCTTTTGATGTCTCCTACAGGGAAACTGAATACAAGAATGTCGAGATCGCATTGCCGGGAAAGCACAACGCCTTGAACGGCGCGGCGGTGTTCGGCCTGAGTCTTTCGGTGGGAGCAGAAGAAGGGGCGGTGAGAAAAGCGCTTAAACATTTCGGCGGGGTCAAGCGGCGGTCGGAGAGGATCGGGGAGGTTTCGGAAATTCTTTTTTTAGACGATTACGCGCACCATCCGACCGAAATCGAGGCGACTCTCGGCGCCGTCCGAAAAGCCGTAGGGGAAAGGCGGGTGGTCGCCATCTATCAGCCGCATCGCTACTCGAGGCTCAGGTATTGCCTGGGCAATTACGGAAGGTGCTTTCAGGATGCCGACGAAGTTTGGGTCACCGATATCTACACGGCAGGAGAAGAGCCGGTCGAGGGAGTTGCAACGGAGGTGATTCAGAATGAGATTCCGAACTCCCGGCTGGTTTTTCGAAAAGATCTTGAGTGCCTGGCTTTGAGCAGTTTGCGGCCCCACGATGTCGTGGTCACGTTGGGAGCCGGCGATATCACCCATTTTGGGCGGGGAATGCTTGAGGCGTTTGAAAAAGAGCCGCCGAAAAAACTGACGATTGGTGTGGTCAAGGGCGGCGCCTCGGACGAGCATGAAATTTCTCTTGCTTCTTCGGCGTATATCGAAGAGTCTTTGAATCAAGAAATTTACGATGTCAAGGTGTTCACGATTGATCGGAGCGGCAAATGGCCCGAAGGAGTCGTTTCGGGCGAACTCATGCAATGCGATGCTGTGTTTCCGGTTCTTCACGGCCCCTTCGGCGAGGACGGCACAATCCAGGGAATGTTTGAAATGCTGGGGCTGCCTTATGTCGGCTGCTCCCATCGGGCGGCGGCCATTGCGATGGACAAGTCGCTGACAAAAAAGCTTGCTGTTCTCAGCGGTCTACGGACGCTGCCGTACCTGTCGATTCATGTCAGGGATTGGAGGGAGTTTAGGGGGGAAGTTGTTGAACAGGCAGTCCGCGAGCTGTCGTTTCCGGTCTTTGTCAAAGCTTCGCACTTGGGCTCTTCGTTCGGCGTGATCAAAGTGGACCAGCCGGATGATTTAATAGAGGCTGTCGAAGAGGTTTTCAAGCTTGATTCCGAATTGATTGTTGAGCAGGGAGTCAAAGGCCGCGAAATCGAGTTCGCCGTCCTCGGCAACGACGAACTTATGGTTTTTCCTCCGGGTGAAATTTTGGCAAACGGAGGGGTTTATGATTTCGAGGCGAAATACAGCCAGGCAAGCCTTCCGATTACCACTTCTCCCGACTTGTCGACAGAGCTTGTCGAAACTGGCCGCCGTTTGGCTAAAAAAGCTTTTGAGGCTATTGGGGGAGAGGGGATGGCGCGCATCGACTTTTTTCTCGACGAAAAGGACAGGTACTGGCTGAATGAAATCAATCCCATGCCGGGATTGACAGAGAAGAGCCTTTACCCGAAGCTCTGCCAAAAGGAGGGCATTGACGGCAAAGAACTGGTCAGGCGGCTGATTGTTTTGGCGCTTCATCGCCGCAGAAGATGCGGAGCCGTTCAGCATGCATGAGAGGATCCCCCTGAAACGTGCATTGCTCTGGATTTTTCTCTCGGTGATGGCTGTCACCGGAGGGGCGACATTGGGATGGCTTTACTACCTTCACTGGATCCACGTGAAGCAAGGCGACAGCGCTTTCAATATTGAAGTAATCGCCCAAACGTACAGTCCGGGTGAAAGGTTGGAAACCGAATACCTTGCCGAGTTGCTGAACTTATCGAAGGACAGGCCGGTCAACCTCTATTCGTTGAATCCCCGGTTTGCCGAGGAAAAATTAAGAAGCAATCCTTTGATTAAAAAGGCTCGCGTCCAAAAAATCAAGCCGGGTACCGTTCATATCGATTACCGAATTCGCAAGCCTGCGGCATATTTAGGCGATTATACCAATACGGCTATCGACGAGGAGGGGGTATTGATACCCTTCCTTCCCTTTTTCACGCCGAAAAAGCTGCCTAAATTTTACTTGGGAGAGGAGTTGACCGAGGTTTGGGGCCGCCGATTATGCGGCGAAAAATATCTCTTGTGCCAAACATTGCTAGATCGATTTTCTGCTTTGGGGATGACTGTCAAATCCATTGATGTGTCGAGAATAGATTTGCCTAGTTTTGCAGAGAGGGAAGTCATTGCCCATATTGAAGATAGCGTGGAAAAAGATAATGCTTTTGTCATAGTTCCCATGATCCTTCGTTTAAGCCCCCACAGCTGCATCAGAGTGTTGGATGATTTTTCAGCCCTTTGGGAGAGGGAGGCAAAAAAAATTGCGGATACCGATGAGAACTTTATCAGGCAGCCTGTTAAAATTATTGACTTGCGTGTAGACAGTCTTGCTTTTATAATGCGCGAGGGAGGCGATTATGACTGAGTTTATAGAGATTCATTGGACAGCGGGAAGTATCGACGAGGCCAGGCGCGTATGCCGCTATTTGGTCCAGGAAAGGCTTGTGGCCTGCGCGCAAATCATTCCCTGGATCGAATCGGTCTATATGTGGGACAACCAGCTCGAAACTTCCCAGGAAAGTAAAATTACTTTGAAGACAGCCTCAGAGCTTCTTTCTGAAGTTAAAGAGGTTATACTGAAAAATAGCTCCTACGATGTTCCCGAAATCACCGTCCTCGACATTCAGGATGGAAACGAAGACTATCTTTCATGGATCAGCGAGTCGGTCTCTCCGGCGCTTCGTCAAGATTAGTCACAGGGCTACAGAGCCACTTGCAAAATTCCAGCAGAAAGCTTTTTGGCTCTTTCACCGATCTTTACCATGTGTCACAAATCCCCTACTCTTAGGAGTATGTGAATTTGTGACACATGGCAA
>SLFE01000129.1 GCA_007124415.1 Waddliaceae bacterium
GAGCCCCCTCGGGAGAAAAAGGCCCGCCTCCTTTGCCACTTTTTCCAAAGGATTTTGCAGCCCGTCGAAAACGGTCGACAGCAATCCGGGGCCAAGTTCGGCCTCCAAGAGCAGCCCGGTGAATTCAACTTTTGTTCCCAGTTTGACATCGCTTGTGTCCTCATACACCTGAATCTTAGCTTCGCGGCCGACAATTTCAATCACCTCGGATTTTAATTTAAGGCCGGCGACATCGACCATAGCCACTTCGCCTTGTCGTATATCGCCTTCATATTTCACCTGGAGGAGGTTGCCGAATGCCCTGACTACAGAGCCTGTCGCGTGAGCTGTCGGGAGTTTTTCATCTATAACTGTTTCACTCATGAGGCTTCCCTTATAATAGAATCTAGAATTTTTAAACCTTTTTGCTTATCAAGCGCCTGCAATTTATCCGCAATGATAAGCTGAACCAAATACCCGTTAATCCGATCAATCGACAGCATGTCCACGCCAAGCATTTCATCGACCTTTTGAAAGCGCAATTCAGCTAAGGCCCGATAGAGCTGGACGGGGTCGTCGGCGTTAGACTCGTACAACCACCTGAATTGTTCATAACGGGCGGGCGGCTCGTATGTTTTCGCATCTTTTTGAGCAATTATTTGCGAGACGAGATCGTCTGCGGGATCTTCAAATTGAAATTCCTTCATAATATCGCGATTGAGCCGCTTGGCCCTCAGAGCGGCAAAAACAAGTCTGAGTTCCCTTTCGAAACTTAAGTAATCCTTCACAAACCTATCGGCCCGGTCAATCTCATATGAAAAGTACTGACTGATCAATAGAGGAAAATTTTTGATCCTGTCCTCCTTCTCTTCGAAACGAACGGCGTAGTCATACATATATCCCGGAATTCCGATGCCGGTAATCAGAACGTCGTTAAGCTCAATGGAACTGAAGTTGCCATAAGGTTCTATCTCCTGCCCCATCCAAAGAAGCCGCAAATTTTGTATATCGTAGAACCGCCTGAGGACACGGGTCTTTTCGCGGTCCGCAGGACTTAAATTAGCGTGCAGAAGAACAATAAAATCTTTATATGACAACTCCAACGGCTCGCCGAGCCTTATCGAGGGCAGCGCCGATGCAAGAAAATAATAATCTGAAACGAGTCTGAGATTTTCCATATCAATTCATTTAAGCCTGGAAAATTAATTCCCTAAAATCTTTACGCAAATAATTGGACAACAGCTCTTTCAACACTTGATCTGAAACATCGAGAGTCACCCTTTTATCGATCAGCTTTACCTGAGCCCCCGCTGCAAAGGATCCGAGACTGACACTGTTCTCGGCCAACTTATTTAAAATATTTTCAGCCAGCAGCTTATTCACTTCGTCAACGGACAAGTTCTGCGACACGATCGCTGACAAATCCGATTCCGTTCCTTCTTTCTCAAGCCCTTTGACAATAGCGCTAATCAATTTGGCCGCTACCTCGGCAGACGAGGCCTCCTTACGGATTAACGAATCGAGCTCGGCATCAAAAAGCTTGTTCTGTATGCGTTGTTTAAGAGCCTCAAAGCACTGGGCGGCGGCCTGCTCCAACGCAGAATGAAACACTGATCTTTCCCGCTCGATCGTTTCGTGAGCTTCCCTGATCAGCTCCTTCGCCTGAGCTTCGGCATCGTTTATAATTTTGTCTGCCTTTTGCTTGGCGTCGTCGACAATCCCTTCCGCTTCCTGTTTTGCCGGCTCCAAGGTTTCGACTTTAAGCAAGTCGCAGATTTGTTGAATCTTGTCCTCGCCTTTATCTAGTTGTTTGGTCATAAGTCAACTCTCAAGTTTTGCATCCTGCAAGCCCGAAACATACCGGACTCTTTACCAAATGTATTAGGATAAGAATAATAAATCAATAGCTTTTCGAAAATTCAACGCTTGTGTTATTGTCACAAAAGTTATGCGTAAATATTTTTTTCTACAAAAACTTATCGCCTACTCCCTCATCGTCCCGTCATTCGCGCTGGCCGATGAGTTGAAGAAGGACTTTTCCCAATACTACTCTAGCGGCATCAATGAGCCGGGAGCCATACTTATCACTCCCCCAAAAGGATGGCAGGCAGCCGACCCTGCGCTTCTTCCCCCGAAAGTCAAGTTTATGGTCGTCGGAAAAGGCAAAGGAACCTATCCTCCCTCGATCAACCTGGGTACCGAGCCCTACAAAGGGACAACGAAAGACTACCTAAAAATGGTGAAGCAGGTCAACGAATCGCTTGGCGCGGAATGCAAAGACCTCGGGAAGATAAAAACAAAGTCGGGAAGCGCCAGCTTGTCTCAAGTCGACATGAACACAGAGTGGGGGCCGGTGCGGATGCTGCACGTGGTTTTAGTCAAAAACAGAACGGTTTATGTAATTACAGCAGGAGCGCTAAAAAACGAGTTCCATCATTACTATAAAGACTTTTTCGACACTATAAAATCAATTCGCTTCAACCCGGACATCTTTGAACTGGTTGCCGATTCGCAAAAGCGGCGAAATTTGGAACAAAGATACGACCGTCTTATCGAGCAACATGAAAGTATAAAAAAACGCATGAACAAAGAAGCGAGCAACCTCGCTGTCTTCGAAAGCGCCGATTTTCAGCTCAATTGCTGGCAGCCTTTCATGCAGATTATCGAGCAGGACTATAAAGATTTAGGTGAAAGCTGGAAGGAACAGGCAATGCAAAAATTCCGCAATGATTTAGTTGCCGAATTTGAATGAATGGAAAATTTCAAAAGCCGGTCGCCGACAGAAATTTTAAAAGGAAAACTTGCATTAAATGACTGATAGGGTTATTACTTATCTAGTATAAATTGAATGGAGGAAACTCATGACTTTGATAAAGACTAAATTCATCGCCTTACTAACCGTTGTAGCGATGCTGTTTTCAACAACCGGAACTCTAGGAGCCGCCGACTACACCTATTGCGGAGGAAAGGGATATTGCGACTATCGGACAGCGCCGAACCTGGCACCTGGGATCGCGCTTGGAATCATCGCTTTGGCCGCAATCATCGCTGTTGCCGTCCAAAACTCCAATAATGATCACGCACAGTGCCACGCCGTAAGCAACTAGCAACTAATGCCATATACAGGTTTCTCAGCAAAATAACCATCACGGTTGTTTTGCTGGTCTTCTTTCAAGGCTGCAGAACTGGAACTTGTTCGCCTTGGCGACTTGATACCATGCAAACAAGATGTCGTGAGTATTCCTCATCGAGGATATATGTTCCAAGCGATACAATGGAAGTCGAGTTTGTTAGAGCCGTAAACGGAACTAGGATGTATCTAAATTTAAAGATCTGCCCTCTCAACGAGGAGGGTGGTGAAGCTGAATTTCTTTATACAATTAATAATGCGAAATATGAAGGGATGGCCTTAGTGATGGAAGGCGGACAAAGGCTTCTTGTCACCGAGCGCGACACGTTCATCATAACCGATGCTTTAAAAAACGGAGAGTCTGTAAGGGTTATAGTCGGAATGTACGACGAACTTTTCCAACCCGGCAATTTATCCTTACTTTACTGATCGGACGGCTATAAATTAAACCCTGATTGCACCCCTTAGTTCTCTAAATTAGGTGGTGCAAGGTTCGCTGTCCTGTTGATGACATGGATTAAGTTTCCAAAGTCGAACATCGTAAGCAGGCGCGCGAGATTGTGACAGAAAATTCAAAACCTTTTTACACAATGTACTAGGGAGTGTACTCAAAAGATGAATTAGGGATTTTTGATGAGATTTTTCCTTCGCTAAACGACCTTTTCAAAAGACATACTTGATAGAGTAGGCTGAGAAAAGATCGTTTAGAGACGGATAAAACATCGCAAAAAGCACTTTTCATCTTTTGAGTACACTCCCTAGCGCGGATTAGGGCACAATCAGCGGCTAAA
>SLFE01000241.1 GCA_007124415.1 Waddliaceae bacterium
ATTGATGACGTTGACGCTGTCTATCATAATATGAACCTGCCCGATAGCATGGTTTAGAAGTCGGTGCCCGCCAGCAGTCGGAATCCGATGATGTGGAAGCGGGTGTCGAAAAAGCTGTATTCGATATGGGCGAAGTAGCCGTAGTGCCTCATGCGATAGAAGGGCGCGAATTCGGTGGTAATTTTCCGTCCCGACCAAAAACAGTGGTAGCGAATAGGAAAATCGAAAGAATGTTGAAACTGATCTCCCATTCTGATTGACGCATCGGGATTATTGGGGTCGTGCTTGACGCGCCTTATCCCCTCGAATGTTAGTTTCAGTTTATAGTCAAAGCCGATCGAAAACGGGGGCGCTGCCAGGTATCTGAACTTGAAGCCGAATGAAAAAAACTGAAATTCGTTCTCAAACGTGACAGGAAGGGGGAATGGAGGACGGAATTTATTGAAGCTGAAAAATTTCCCGTATCCGAAGTAAGGAGTTAGCCAGAGGGGCTTGCAATAACTTGAGAATGTGGTGTAGCCGACGCGCCCTTCGATTTGGGCATCGGTGAGGCAGGAGTCCATAGGTTTTCGGAAACTGTCTTCGCCTCTTAGAAATCCTGTTGCGGCATATCCTTCCAACCCGAGGTAAATCGAATGGGGCTTTAATCTTTCAATGCGCGCCCGCGCTCCCGCGAGTCCTCCGCGCCCTGTTCCTCCTTCTTCTACAATACGCTCAACGTGAAAGACTTCCGGGCCAATAAGAAATTCATAAGGACCCTTGAGGAGATTATTTCTTTCTGCGGCTGTCAGAGTCGATGCGCAAAAGACAGCGAGAATCAGGCAGTATCTAAATTTATTTTTCATATAAGTTTTTAATAATATGTTAATATAGCGATTTGGTTGGCACTTGTCAAGAAATCGAAAAAAGGAGGATTTTATGAAGATTTTGGCTTTTATCCTGGCGGCGCTAGCGTGCATCGGTACGAGTGCGTTTGCTTTGGAAATTATTGTCAGAACAGAGTCGAATGAAATATTGCTGATAGATGCGGCCCCAGCCGATACAATCGAAGATATCGAAAGCATTGCGGACCAATACGATCGTTGTCCCGAAGATTTGCGCAAAGAGGTTTTTCAAGATAGTGTCGTCAAACTGAATTCCCTGCCGGATGAGTCCGGCCTTCAACCCGAAGCGGGAGTATCCCGTAATTACCATGCTGCGGTGAGCGATAAGGAGAAAGCAGACATTTCCTATATCGTCAACACTCTCTCGGACCTGCCGACCCCAAAGCTTCTTTTTTATAAGTCTTCGCTCACTCAAGCAGGGGACCGCATCAACCAGGTTCATCCTTTGAACTTTATGGCAACGATTTTTACCGATGAAGTCTTGAGAGTGAAAGTTCGGAATATTAAACGAAAGGGATGGGTATGGAAAGATTTTATGGGCGGACTGCGCAATAGCATGAATGAGGAAAAGGCGAAAGGAAATCTAAAGACGGAATTTTTCGATGATTTTTGCTCACGAGTCGGAATTGATTACCGTAAAATTGAAAATCCGATCTCTAGAAATAATTGGGATGATCTTGTCGATGTTTTGATCAAACACTCGGAAAGCCAGGGCGACAATGATCGCTACAGGATGTAAAACTTGATATTGTCAGTGCCGGAGAGATCGCCTCGGCGCTGACAATTTGTTGATTATAAACATCTTGCTGTGTTAAAGTTTTTCTCAATCAGAGGGGATTATGACGCGAGGAGGTACAGTTGCCAAAGGTGCGCTATTAGTCGCAGGCACCACGATAGGGGGCGGTATGCTTGCCATGCCGGTTATGTCCAGCCTGGCCGGATTTTTTCCAGCGACAATTCTTTTCATTATTTGCTGGGCGTTTATGGCCGCAACCGGTCTTTTATTTTTAGAGGCATGCCTCTGGATGCACGAGGATACAAATTTTGTTTCAATGGCTAAAAAGACTTTGGGCCTATGGGGGGAGTCGGCAGCCTGGGTCATGTATCTTTTTTTGTTTTACGTTCTCAGCCTGGCTTATGTGGTCGGATGCGGCAAATTGACTTGGCTGCTGCTCGAATCATACATACCTGAGTGGGCGGGATCGGTGATTTTCGTCTTGCTGTTCGGTCCCTTGGTTTACTTTGGAGCCCGCCTTGTCGGTAGAATCAATATTTTACTGATGGGCGGTTTGGCCATTTCCTACATCGCATTTGTTTATTTAGGATATAAATACGTCGATTTCGATAATTTAAGGGAGCATAACTGGCAGCTGTCGCTTAGAATTCTTCCTGTCGCGTTTACAGCCTTTGGATTTCAGGGGATCGTCCCGACGCTGACCCGTTATCTGGATTTTGACAAAGTGAAAGTCAGAAACGCTATTTTGCTCGGCAGTTTTATCCCTCTGCTTGTTTTTATCATCTGGCATTGGTTGATCATGGGAATCATTCCGCGGGAAGGGGCCGGAGGCCTTCTTGAAGCTTTGGAGCGCGGCGACACCGCTGTTCAGCCCCTCAAAAATCTTTTGGACAGCCGGACGGTTTATGTCTTCAGCGAGTTTTTCGCTTTTTTTGCCTTGTCCACCTCTTTTTTGGGGGTTACTTTAGGTCTTAGGGATTTTTTGGCCGACGGCATCGGCGTTGAAAAGGATTCCAAAGGCCGTTTCTTCCTTTGCAGCCTGATTTTTATACCGGTTACGGCGGCGGCTATTTTTTATCCTGATATTTTTATTGAATTAATCGGGATAGCCGGCGGATACGGAGCTTCTCTTCTGCTGGGGCTTTTGCCTATCCTGATGGTTTGGTCGGGAAGATATCGCTTAAGGCTTCCGGGAGAGAAAATTTTGTTTGGGGGAAAGCCTCTTCTCGTTGCTATGACGGCTTTTGCCCTTTTTCAAGTTGTTATCGTAACGATGCATCTCACAGGGCTCTACTAAAAAAAAACGCCCCTCTCTAAGAGGAGCGTCAGTATTGCTAGAGGGCATGATTACCATCTGTAATAAACCCTGGCTCCCGGATGATAATATCTTGGCGAGTAGTAGTGGTAGCGATATGCAGGGGCATAAACCCGATATCCCGGGCGATAGACTCGGTATCGCGGAGACCTATAATAGCCTCTGCCGCGCCACCCGCGTCCAACTCGGACTTGGAATTGAGCGACTTCTTTATCCGTATATTTAGGTTGCGACGCAGCTTGCAGTTGCCCTCCCATTGCGGGCGCTCCGAGGATTGCTGCCATAAATACAGCAATTCCAAAGATGAAAGATCTTTTTAAGTGGTTCATAATGAATACCTCATATTTAATTTTCGTTTCTTTTCCACAGCCGCACTTTTTCTTTTTAAGGCTTGGAAAATCCACGAAGTAATCGTTAAGCAACGAACATGCCATGAGGGGCAAGCCTAAAGTCATCAGATGAGCCGGCTGATAAAAAAAGCCCCTCATGGAGAGGGGCTTAGTTTTGCTTTCAGTCAGAGGGCGTGATTACCATCTGAAATAAATTTGAGTTCCGGGGCGGTAATATCTCGGTGAATAATAGTGGTAGCGATATGCAGGGGAATAAACCCGATATCCCGGTTGATAGACTCGGTATCGCGGAGACCTATAATATCCTCTGCCGCGCCATCCAGGTCCAAATCGGACTTGAACTTGAGCGACTTCCTTATCTGTATATTTAGGCTGTGATGCGGCTTGGAGTTGACCGCCCAGGGCAGGCGCTCCAAGAATTGCCGCCATAAATATGGCGATTCCAAAGATAAAAGACCTTTTCAAGTAGTTCATACACAGACTCCTTATGTTTTCTTTTATCCGGTTTCTTATTCACAGCCGCATATTTTTGCGATTGTGGATAAATTTTATAAGGTTAAAATTGAGCAACCTGAGATTTAGCTGCACTTGTTGCAG
>SLFE01000136.1 GCA_007124415.1 Waddliaceae bacterium
GTGCTGCCGGAGCGAAGAATTTGTCATCGGCCGCGAGAAATTAGCCGTTGCGGCCGCACTTTTACAGACGGGCGCTGCGAATAAAGAAATCGAGAGCGGCGGAAACAAGATATTTGTCGATCGAGGAAGAATTTTTTTTCTTCTATCGGTCAAAGGGGAGTGGAAGATAGAAACGGACCGGCAAGCCGGAGATCTCAAGTCGGACTGGAGGGATATTTTCCGTGGAATGGCCGGCGCTGCGATTCCAAAAGGAAAGTGCCATATGGCGCCGGCAAAAAACAATATGGTTTATCGAGGGTCGTCAACTCTGGGCAGTTGGTGGTCGAAACATAAAGTTCCCTTATGTGTCAGGGGTTTAGCCCCCATTTTGATTGGACAAGACCAATTGCTCCATGAGTTTTTAACAGGCAGAAGCCTGCATGAGGGGCGGCAAGAACAGAAGGTATTTCTCAAATTTAAAAAATTGTGTTGCTAGTATATCCCGAGAGTTTTTTAGTTAGGGAAGGAATAGGAGTATGGGCTTGAGGTGTCCTTTAAGGAATTGTGAATGAGCCGATTATTCGCATTTTCGTTGGCAGTTGTCCCTTAGGAGTATAACTGTTGAAAAGTGAATAGCTTGTGTGATAAAATGATTCCTATTATATCTAAAATTAGCAACCCAGCACCGTAGTAGAAGGCATATATGAACGATTCAAATAACAATGAAACCAAGAAAGGCATGCCGGGCAATTTTGTCCTGTTTCTCATCATTGCCTTTTTTGCTGTCCTGGTCATGCAAAACTTTCTTGATGTCAAAACGGCTAAAGTCTCGTTCAGCTATCAGCTTGAGCCGCTCGTCAACCTTGACCTGATCAAGCCTGAGGACAGCCGAAAAACAGCCATTGGCGACAGCCTGGTCACTTTTAGCGGCCGTTTTCGAGAGCGCCTCACAGATGAGGGCAAAAAAAGGTATAAGTTCATTTCTCTTTTAGAGGAAAACCATGAGCTGGCCGTTCAAAGCGAAAAATTGCAGGGAGAACTTGTCGACCAGCGAAAGCGAATTGAAGAGTCCGCCGACCTGTTTCTCCATCTGTCGGGGATTCCGATTCCATCAACCGGATATATAGTTGTCGACGATCTTAGAAGTTCATTGGATAAAGATAAATTGATCGTCATAAATAAGCTAAGTTCCAAAGATATCACGAGCCTCAAAGACGTGCAGAACCAATATGAGTCCGTTATTCAAAGCCCTGATGAAGAATCCGTCAATCAGCTCGGCGCCGCCCTGGTCCAACTGATTCGTAATTTTCGCTCGCCCCTTTTAGGAATCGGCAATGAAAAAATGAAAGCCGAGCTTCGGGAAATCCAAAGCCGCGTGTCCGAGGTCAACAACTCGGAAAAAGGGCTTCAAGACCGCTTGAACACCTATGGGGAAGCTCTTGGCACTCTGGACGGAATTGTCGCTCAGTTGAATCAGTATGACAACGGTTTCCGCCTAACCCAGCTGAGGCCGGTGAGGAACTACCAGCAGGCAACAAAAAAATATAGTCAGATCGTTGTCCAGCTGCAGGATAATCAGGCCCGGCTAGACAAGGCGAGAAATGCCGTAGCCAATGTGATCTGGTTTTTCAACAACAAAGAGCTGTCTACGCGCGCGCTTGTCCGCCAGGACTCGGAAACCTACCAGCAGTGGTTCATCAACGCTAAAGAAGAGTGGAATAATTTCGAGGAGAACAAAGGCGGGTTTTTCAAAGCCCCCGATCAGCCTTTGAACACGGTATTGAAAAAGAAATTCAGAAGCGAAGAGCCGCCGCCGGCCTATTTAAGTTATTTGTTTCCGGCTCTTTTGGCCTTCGGGGTGCTTGCCGTTCTTTATCTCCTATTCGCACGTCAAATGAAAGGGGTTGGATCCGGAGCTATGAATTTCGGAAAGTCGCCCGCAAAGATGATCCAGCCGAAGGGAGATCAAAGGGTGACATTCAAAGATGTGGCCGGTATAGACGAGGCGCTTGAGGAACTCGAAGAAATTGTCGATTTCTTGAAAAATCCAAAAAAATTCACTACCCTGGGCGGCCGAATTCCCAAAGGAGTTCTTTGCATAGGACCTCCGGGAACGGGAAAAACCCTTGTCGCCAAGGCCGTTGCGGGCGAGGCCGACCGGCCATTCTTCTCGATTTCGGGATCCGACTTTGTCGAAATGTTCGTCGGCGTCGGCGCCAGCCGTATTCGCGACCTCTTTGAGCAGGCCAAGAAAAACGCTCCCTGTATCATATTTATCGACGAAATCGATGCCGTCGGCCGCCATCGGGGTGCCGGAATCGGAGGCGGACACGACGAGAGGGAGCAGACATTGAACCAGCTTCTTGTCGAGATGGACGGATTCGAAACCAATGAAGGGGTGATCATCATGGCCGCCACCAACAGGCCGGATGTTTTGGACAAAGCTCTTTTAAGGCCGGGCCGATTCGACCGGAACGTCACGATTCCTCTGCCCGACATTAAAGGGCGGTATGAGATTCTAAAAGTCCACGCCAAAAAAATTAAGATGGACACATCAGTCGATCTTATGACGCTTGCCAGAGGCACGCCCGGCTGTTCCGGGGCCGACCTTGCCAATATGCTCAATGAAGCGGCTTTAATCGCAGCGAGAAAGGGGCGGACCGCCGTCACAATGCAGGAAATCAATGAAGCCCGCGACAAAGTTCTCTACGGAAAAGAGAGGCGTTCACTTGAAATCGACGAAAGCGAAAAAAGGACGACAGCCTACCACGAAGCCGGCCATACGGTCGTGGGGCTTGTGGTCGAGCATAGCGATCCAATCGACAAAGTGACAATCATACCGCGGGGCATGTCCCTAGGCTCGACCATGTTCCTCCCTGAGAAGAACAGAACCAGCTACTGGAAAAAAGAGTTGATCGACAAGCTCGCAGTTCTTATGGGCGGGCGATGCGCAGAAGACATTTTCATTGGCGACGTATCGAGCGGCGCCAAGCAGGATATCGATCACGCGACCCAGCTTGCCAGAAGCATGGTGTGCGAGTGGGGCATGAGCGATAAGCTCGGAGCTGTTGCCTATGATGAGAGAAGCGAAGCGGGAGCATACGGCATGCAGGGGCATCATGAGAAAAAATATTCCGAATCTACCGCTCAGGCTATCGACGAGGAAGTCCGCCATATTCTTGACGAGGCCAACAAAACGGCTATGAGGATTATTAAGGAACACCGCGACCAGCTCGAGCTTATGGCTAAACTTCTTATTGAGTACGAAACTCTTGATTCCGAAGATCTTCGCATAATCATGGAAGACAAATGGGACGATACCGAAAAGCGGCTTCGCCTTAAGAAGCAAGAAGAGATGCATAAGAAGCCGTCGGTTCAGCCTCCTCCACCTCCGCCCGAGGAAGAAGAGGAGGAAAATTCACCCCCGATCCAACAGACGAATCAGGAAGGCAACGCCACAGCCTAGAGGTAAGCCCAGGGATTCAGGTAGGACCAATATGATGTTTCTTGAGTTTCCTCGGCTTTTTTCGGCTCGTCCGGCATCTTTTGGATCATGCGCTTGTAGCGGGCAGCTTCATCTATAAACCGTTTTTTCCGATGCTTTGACAGGCTTTGCGAGTCAATAGCATTTTGGAAAATTTCCATAGTTTTTCTGCATTGTTCTTTCGTGTAGCGCCGTCCCTTAGCGCCGGAGGCCGTGGGGACTTTGTGTACTTGTCCGTCTACTTGAACATTTAGATAATCGACTCTCATGAAACAACCTCCTGTTTGGATTTGAAAATAAGATATACCAAAAAGCCCGCTAACATTCCAGGGACAATTTCATACAAATAAATATTCAGTCCCGTCAAGAGGAAGACAAACATAGCAAGGGGTCCTGCGATCATCATTGAAACAGCTAA
>SLFE01000158.1 GCA_007124415.1 Waddliaceae bacterium
CGATAGCTCTGAAGAAATTCAATTTATGCCCGAAGAGGCCATGCAAAAAATCGAGCGTTTCGAGAAGGTGATCGGCAGCCATGCCCCTGTCGTCTATCAAATCGATATCGATGAAACGTCTGCGCGGCCGAGGGTTATCATGGAGCTGCTGGAAACCATTCCCGATTTGGGGGCCAAGGAAAGGACGACGCTTGCCAGGGAATTTATCCATGTTTTCGAGGCGATGCAAAAAGCCGAAGTGATTCATGGCGATTTAAAAGGGGTTAACATCATGTGCCGGAGGGATAGTCCGACAAGTCCTGTGCTGATTGATTTATTGGGAGTCCATACCCTCAAAAGATATAAGAGCATACGCAATGCCGATGATTTGTTAAAAGAGATCGCCGAATATGACGAGGGGACAGGGCCGTTCAATCCGCCGGATACCTATCCCCGTTTGAAGGACTTGAAACAAAGGGCGGAGGGCGTGATTCTTGTCGCCGATGAAGTGAATCGAAAGAATGAGGAGGGGCTTGATATCGCCGAGGATTTCGGCAAGCTTAAATCCATGTTTGCCCCGGTAAAGAATGATTTCATCGATTTGGTGGTTGAAAAAGAAAAATGCAATGCCGCCTGCGCCGTCTACGAGCTCCTGTGGGGCATTGAATCGGTTCCGGGAGTCAAAGACGAGGGGTATGTGCAAAAAAAGCTTGATCTGGCGGCTATTAAAGACAAGATCGCGGCCGAGCCGGATCTTCCCAAAGAAATTCAATCGTTTTTGTTGAAAAATTTTAATATTTAGATGGATTTTCTATTTTATACTTGCCGCGCGATATGGGGCCGTGCGTCGCCTCGCAGTGTTCATATCTTGTTGTCGTTCCCAGAGAGAGGATGTCGGGCTCGGAGGTGCTCTCTCCTTCGACTTTTGTATAGAGCTCAAGCTTTAAGGCGCGGCTTTTTTTTGCCGCGAGTTCTTCGATGATCTCGGTGATTTCATCCGAGGGGCGCCGCGTGTGGATTTTATCCAAAAAGACAACGGGCTCTTTGGTTTTTTCCCTGACGAGCAGCTTGAGCACGGCCGCGCCGCGCAAATTCCCCTTTTTATCCTTAACGGCGATCACGCGGTTTTTGGTGTCGGATAAGATTGACAAGAGCCCTTGATTCACATCAGGATCCCCAGAGTCGTTTATCAAGGCGAGCGACTCAAGAAGGGTTTTGGGGTTGGCGCTCTCCTCCGCTCTCCATCCACGCGGAAGCTTTTTGGATATATCCTTTTCCCATTTGCCGAGCTTTATAGCCGAATGATGGGGTGTGGGGGCGCGGCGAAGCTCGGGAAGCGTGCCTGTCATAAGGGCGTTGATAAATTCTCCCGCCTCTTGCAGCGCTCCTGTCCGTTCGCCTTCCGGGAGTTTTTGCAGCGATTGCCACAGCGACAATAACGAGGCGCCGGCAGCCGTGTCGAATCCAAGAAGCTTGTCAAATCTTTCCGAAAAATTATCAAAGGATTTCACGGGCGAATCAATTTGAAAAAATCGATTGAAAACTCTGCTTAAATCCAGCTTGTCCTCTCCATTGATGAGCTCTTCGTGACCGCTTGCGATGATCGTTTCGGCAATTTTCATCTTTTCATAAACGCGGCCGGGTTCGTCAATCAGCGTCATCAAAAAGCTTTTGTCAACTTCTTCCAAGTTATGAAGGAGCGGATAAAAGATCTTTTGATAGCGGGGCTTTCTCAGTAAATTGTTTTTGTTGATGGAAAGGGATATATCTTTTGCCTGGTCCATGTCGAGGCCGCGCCCGGCAAAATGCGCCAGGTACAGGTTGGGAATAAGCCGATGGATTCCTTTGCCGCTTTCATCGTTTAACTTTTGGAATCTTGCCATCCACTCTCGGTCCTGTTGATAAAATGTCTTGATGTCATCGATAACGGTTTTTCCGAGCGAGGGGGGCTTTAGTGAAAGAATTTTTGGGAGGACATTTTTTTCAAGCATGTATTTTTGCAGTTCGGGATTTAGCATTTCCAGATCTGTCAGAGCGGCGATCAGCCGCAATTTTTTATCATGACTGTGTTTTAAAGCGTCATCGAATGTAAAATGTTTGAGATTATGCTTTGCGATTGGAGAGTCTTTGTCTGTAAATTGCCTGGCAAGCTTTGGGGAATTGGCGTAAAGACCGGCTTGAAGTTTCATAAGCGAGTCGGACTCGAATAGATCGAATATCACAGGTGAGAGCAAGGGCTCTTCTTTAATCAGATTGTAGGCTATCTTGAATAGAGCGCGGTTCTCGATGTCGAAGTTTTTAGCGAAAACAATGGCATTGGAATTGTTTTTCACCGCAGCGGACAAAATCTCTGTTTTTGCGTGCTTGTCGGTTATTTCGTAATTTTGAATATGCTCGGCTGTTCTGTATCCGTTGTGCTCGGCAGCTATCAATGCTATATCGGCGCGAGCGTCTGCGCTGTCTATTTTATAGTTTTGAATGTAGGCCGAGACCGAGCCCATTTGTTCTGTGTTGGCAAGGCCTCCGCTGGCGGCGGCGATTTTCGCTATGGCTATCCTGTCGTCTTCGCTCTTGATGCCATATTTTTCGATAAAGGCCGAAACTCCGCCCCCGTCTTGCCCCGCCGCGATTTTCGCGATTTCGACAAGGGCTTTCTGATCCGTGATCCCATAATCGCCGATGCGGGCGGATGTCAGCCAGCCGTTTCCGGCAGCGTCATTTTTGGCTTTTTCTATGGCTTCGCTTATATCGGGCTTTTGATAAGGGGAGGGAACCTTGGGCGCTTCTTCTTTCGACAGCTGCTTGGCGGGTCTTAAGGGAAGGGACGGTTTGTCCTGCAGTTTGGAGAGGGCTTCAAAGTAGCTCCTGATTTGCTGAAACTCTTTGGGTTGAAGGGGAGTTTGGGTCACTGTCCTCTGAAATACCGGCTTGCCGAATTTTGTGGGATCCATATCGAACTCCTTTGATATCAGCACTTTTTATAAACATGTTTTGTGCCAAACCGGCGGTAAATTCCACGGTTGTCAGGCAAGCCGGGCTCGTGCTATAAGTCAAGGGAGCAGCCCTAAAAATAACCCTCTGCTTGTTTGAGACGCCGTATGCTGAGCTTAGACGCCTTGCTTGTCATCGCCATCATCTTGACTGCCATAGTCTTATTCGCCTGGCAGATCCTTCAAATTGAACTGACAGCGATGGTTGTCCTGGCGCTGCTCCTTATTACCGGTTTGGTCAACCCGCAAGAGGCCGTTTCGGGCTTCAGTAACCAAGCGACGGTGACAGTCGCGGCTATGTTCGTATTGAGCCGTGCTCTCGAGAAAACAGGCTGCATCCGCATTTTGACTCCCTATGTCAGCAAGGTGGGGCCCTATCCACAGCTGTTCATCGTGGTTGTTATGCTTACGGCCGGCCTTCTGTCGGCATTGATGAACAATACACCCATAGTGGCCATCTTCCTCCCGATGATCATCATTGTCGCCTACAAGCAAAACACGGCTCCTTCGAGATGGCTGATCCCTCTTTCCTTTGCCGCGCAGGCAGGCGGGGTTTGCACGCTTATCGGCACCTCGACCAACCTTTTGGCCAACTCAATCTATGTCGATGCGGGATTTGCCCCGATTAGCCTCTTTGAAATGGGGAAGCTGGGGCTTTTGCTTCTTGCCTTGACAATCATTTACTTCAGTCTGTTCGGCCGCTTTCTGCTGCCCGACAGGCCGAGCAAGCAATTTGTCGACGCTTACCAGCTCAAAGACTACTTCACAGAACTCAGAGTGTTGAAAGATTCGCCTCTGATTGGCAAGAAAATCCCCGACACCAAGCTTTACGGCAAAGAAGACTTTTTCATTACTAAGGTGTTCCGTAAAAAGAAAAACCTCCTCAGGTGGAAAGA
>SLFE01000183.1 GCA_007124415.1 Waddliaceae bacterium
TGATTAGGACATCTTATTTACCTGTGTACAAACGATTTCCGAGGCAGGAAACTGTTCTATCATTATGCCGGACGACATTTTGGTCTCCAGTCTTTTCCCAAGAGATATAGTGTCCCGATGCCGGACTCGAGCCTAGGCGCTCGACGCCGGCAACAATCCTGTACGGCAAGGATCCGTTCGGCGTGCTATCTTCATGATAAAGGGGAATATGAACAATGCCGTTTTCCGCGGCACTCAGAGGTGACCTCAGCTCAGCACGCCCCCGCTCGATTGATACAATGATTTTTTCGGGTAAAAACAGGGGCTTTATACCGCTAAATCCATCATTAAATCGTTCATGCGTTATTTTTAAGTAGGAAGCTTCAGGAATTGAAACGCCGTCGTCATTGAGCAATCTTACTTCGGGGATTGACCGGAAATTAAGATACCCGCACAGCGAGCGTAAAAATTCATCGGGATCACATTGCCGCACGCCTATTCCATTTTCAAATCCGGGCACTTTTTTCATCACCTCTAAAAGAGCGAGGTAATCATCGGTTTTTATGACCCCTTTATCTGGTGTGCGGAGAGTATGAATCAGGGCTCTTAGACGATCGCGAACTTGCTTCTCGTCATCATCGTCGCTTGCAACCGGATCTAACCAATCGTCGAAAAAATCGGTCGCGGCAATAAATTTCATCAAAGAATTGAACCAGCAAGTGTTGCCGGATCTTGTAAACAAAAAATGCTTGAATATGAAATTAGGCATTCCGACCTTGATGCCGCCGTTAGGAGGCTGAGCAATCGTAATGCCGGCGGGCGGCCCGGCTATCTCTACCTCCGGAGGAAAAAGGCAATTCCGGGCATCAACGGCAAAGACGCTACTAAAACTTCGAAAAAAATCAGCTATCGCGTCAAAAATTCGGCGGGCCGCATGCGCAATCTTTTCACAAACGGAAACCGCCCGTCCCTCGCGAAGAATCCGACCGGTTTGCGGTATATTATCTAGGTTGTTAATGTTCACGATCTTACGATATCACGAGCAACAATATTTGCGTAAAATATTTTTTGCGCTTTATCGCCTTTTTTTTTAACATGGATGCAAGATGTTTGACCATGCCGCCCGGAAATTCCTCGAAAACTTGAAAATCGTGAAAAACGCCTCCGAACACACCCTGAGAAATTATACAATAGACCTCAACAACTTCAAGCTATTCCTTCTCAATGAGCGGCATCCTGATCTGGATGAGGAGAATAAAAATCGCAAGATTTCATTTCAACCTTCAGGCGATGGCGAAAATCTCATTCCTCTTGAAGCCATCAACACGCGAATCGTCAGGCAATACCTTTTTGATATGACGGGCAGGGGGACAGCACGCCGCACGATCGTCAGGCGGCTGGCAACCCTGCGGAGCTTTTTCAAATTCGCATGCGGGCAAAACATGATCGCTCTCAATCCGGCCGAAGATCTGGAAAATCCCAAGCTCGAAAAGAAAATCCCCGCCCCGTTGAATTACGACCAGGTCACGCAGCTTTTCAACCAGCCGGATACAAATAACTACCTCGGATTCCGCGACAGGGTCGTTCTGGAGCTGTTTTACAGTTCAGGTTTGCGCGTCAGCGAGCTCGTCTCGCTTGACAGGGAAGACTTCGATCCCGATAATCTTTTGATGCGGATTCGTGGAAAAGGAAAAAAAGAGCGTATTGTTCCCATCACAAAAAATGCCTGCGGCTGGATTCAAAGATACCTGTCCCATCCCGAAAGGCATCTTGATGTCGACGGGCACCGTAAAGAGGCCGATTCAAGGGCGATTTTTCTCAACAGGCTCGGAACGAGGATCTCGCCGCGCTCTGTCGACCGTAAATTCGACAAATATATGACAATGAGCGGACTGGCGGGCAAAGCGACGCCGCACACCATCCGGCACACGATTGCCACTCACTGGCTGGAAAACGGAATGGACTTAAAAACAATCCAGGTGCTGCTCGGCCACAGCTGCCTGTCCACGACAACGATCTATACGCGGGTCTCGACAAAATTGAAAAAAGAAGTGTACGACAAATCACATCCAAGGGCTTAAATTATGGCAGCGCATAAAGGACTTTATGTTCATGGAGAATGGATAACAGGATACGGAAAAGAAAAAACCTCGCTCAATCCTTACAACGGCCAGACTGTTTGGAAGGCGCCGGTCGCTTCAAAGTCCGATGTCGCGCGGGCCGTAAGAGCGGCGAAAACCGCTTTTTACAACTGGTCGCAAACCCCTTTCGACGAAAGAGCCAAGTGCCTCAATGCCTACAAAAAGTCACTCCGGGAAGATTCCGGGCTCATCGCCGAGGCCATCTCGCAAGAAACGGGAAAACCTCTATGGGAGTCGAAGACGGAAGTGCAGGCGATGATGGGTAAAATCGACATTTCAATCCAGGCGTATCAAGACCGCTGCCCCCTAACATCGAAAGAGCAAAAGGGATACACCTCCTTCACTAGGCACCGGCCGCATGGCGTCGCCGCTGTTCTCGGCCCCTTTAATTTCCCCGGCCACCTGCCCAACGGCCATATCGTCCCGGCGCTGCTTGCGGGCAATACCATCGTCTTCAAACCCAGCGAAGAGACTCCCCTTGTCGCCGAGCTCATGGTCAAATGCCTGGAAAAAGCGGGCGTTCCTCCGGGAGTTGTCAACCTGCTGCAAGGAGGGGCAGACATAGGAAAAACCTTGTCTGAGCACCAAGAAATTGACGCCCTTTTCTTCACGGGAAGCTATCAGACAGGACAAAAGCTTCTCAATCACTTTTCCAAACACCCCGAAAAAATCCTCGCACTCGAAATGGGAGGGAACAATCCTCTTGTCGTCTCACATGTCGAAGACACGAAGGCAGCCGCCTACACGGCCCTTCAATCAGCCTTCCTGACATCGGGGCAAAGATGCACTTGCGCCAGAAGGCTGATTGTAGTGTGCGACAAACAGGGCGAAAAATTCATCGAAGAACTTGTCGGCATGATTAAAAAAATCAAAGTGGGCCATTACAAAGAAACGCCCGAACCTTTCATGGGTCCGGTTATCTCGCAATCGGCGGCTGTGAAAGCGGTTATGAAACAAGGATCTTTGGAACTTCACGGCGGGCAAGTCATGATCAAACTAAAACATCTCGAAGAAAACACCGGACGGCTCACTCCGGGGCTGATCGATGTCACGGAGGTCAAAGATCTTCCCGACGAAGAGACATTCGCGCCCCTCCTTCAGCTCATCCGCGCCCCTCATTTCAACGAGGCCGTCGCAATCGCCAATAACACCAGATACGGATTATCGGCAGGGCTGCTCAGCGACAGCCAAGAAGAGTGGGATCAATTTTTCACCCGGACAAAAGCCGGAGTGGTCAACTGGAACCGCCCCACGACGGGCGCAAGCAGCGCCGCGCCCTTCGGGGGGGTCGGCCTCAGCGGCAACCACCGCCCCAGCGCCTACTACGCCGCCGACTACTGCGCCTATCCCGTAGCGTCGGTGGAGTCGAAATCTCCGACCATCCCCGAATCCCCGCTTCCTGGCATCGACCTTGAGGAAAAGCCAAATGACAGCGTCTGAAGTTACAGTGTCGATTCCACTATATCCTGCGGTGAACTATGCAATCAATTTAGATGAATCTAAGTTTAATGATAAAACCGGAGCCTTATTTTTGGCTGTGGCGGAAGCGGAGGTCAGAAATCGCGAAAAAACCCGTTTTTTTAAAGCTTTTATTCTGGATCCGCTGCCAAAAGATTCCAGGCAATTTAAAAACAACCCCCTCCTAAACCCTCAATGCGTCGCAATCGACCGGGAAACAAATTATCCTTATGTTCATTCCAAATCCATATCCCGCATCATAGAGGTTTATTACTATACAATCA
>SLFE01000055.1 GCA_007124415.1 Waddliaceae bacterium
TATAAAAAATGAAGGAGCTAAAAAGCTTGCAAACGCCATCAAATCTAACCATACTCTTGAAAATCTTAGTTTGTGGGCGTGCGGCATCGAAGCTGAGGGAGCAAAAGCTCTAGGGGATGCGCTCAAGGAGAACACGACTCTTAAAAAGCTTGATTTAAGTTCCAACTTTATCCTTAACGCGGGGGACGACAAAATAAACTCCGAGTTAGATGGAGTGAAAGCATTAAATGAAGCCCTCAAAGAAAACAATACCCTTAAAACGCTCAAATTACGGCATATTACACAATCTATGTCAAACCAGGGTTTACCCCATATGGCCGCCGTATTTTCACATAGAGAGAGTGCAAGAAAAGCCAGTGGGCAGGTGATGGAATTACTAACAGAGGCACTCAGTGAGAACAATACTCTTACAGAAATTGATTTACGAGCGAACGTAATCCGCACAGAAGACGACAAAACATACAAGCATATTCAACAACTTCTCAAAAAAAATCGCGATTGGTAAACAAGCACCTAAAGTTACAGCTGGCTTATTGCGCGACCATGACGCGACGCCGGCGGATGCTAAAACTAAAATGTTCGTCCTCAGGAGTTCCCGCTGATCATTAACCACTCAAATTTAGAATGTTATAACCACCAAGATCACTGAGAAAATGGAGAAATACGTGGAATGTTATTTATATTTTACGGAAATATGTTTTAAACACTCTCAAGTTTCCTCTCTGAGTTCTCGGTGAACTCCTAAGTAACTTGTATTTAAGTTATTTACATCAAACATAAACCATCGAAACGCAGCGTGGATTGGATGCTTGATTATTAGTCACGAGACAGTTAAACAGGGAATTAACGGGAGGTCGTGATGAATAAAGTTACTTATATCTTAATATCAGTTATTTGCTTTTGCGCAGCGGGTCTATTGGGAGCCGTTGAAACCGGTAATTCCGGACAATTCACCGTAAAACAAACCGATAAGGGTACTTATCAGGCAGAATTCTCGGCAGAAGACCTCGCAGTGAAAACTGTATTCCCGGAAAAGCCTGCCATCGAAAACCGAACGGCCAATCTCATACTCCAAGAACCTCTTGTGCAAATGTCTGTCCTGGTCGCCGAACATCAGGATGCGGATTCTGAAAACATCATCGAAATGATGATGAGCATCATCGGCAAAGAATACGCAAATATGGGACTTCAGGTCGTCGATGCCCAAAAAACCGAAATTAAGCGCGACGGACCGAAAACCGAGCAGCAATATATCGTCGATCTCGACAATGAAATACGGGAGTTCACCACATTCAACATCTATCAGAACAATCAATACGACGTCATAGCCATGACCCGCTTTATATTATCGCCCGATGAAAAAGACGATCTCGATTTAAGAACCAAAGGCAACGACACGGCCGCGGATTTCCTCAAAGAAACTACAGTGGAATTCAAAAACTCGTCCGATTAAGATTTTAGATAAAAAGCCTGAGTTGCCATGATCACAAATGATAGCCAGCATCTTAGTAACAAGCAGCTGCAAAAACTGGTCAAACGCGAAAGCGAAAACTTTCAAGAGTGCTACCTGTGGCTGGAAAAAGCCATGCCAGAGCCGTTTTTTACCGAAGTTGACCCCGACAACATCATGCTCATCGCGCACAGCCTCATGGGTTTTCACACCCAGGATTATTGCAGCATGATCAACTTGAAGAATGCGGCCATTGTCATCTGCCTAGACAGCGCCGATGCCGATCCGACCATTTTGAAAAACTACGCTTTATTCGGGATCCAGTCCTACAGAACCTATGTTTCGAATTGCCCCCCCTCGTTTACCGACGCTAAAGCCAATTTAAGAGTGGCCTTTCTTCATTTCACCGGCTCGCCCCATGAAAACTGGGGGACTTTGCCCACTGAGAAAATCCAAAAGGTCCGCCCTTTCGTTAAACACAGAAACCCTCAGGTGACCGATGAGGAGCTGGATAAGATCATCAACGCCCTGGGAGGCCGGTTTATCCGCAGCATGGGCGAGGAAAGGCTGATACTGGCCTTCGACATGTTTTTCAGAGCGCAAACCCGCGACCTCTGCCAGTACGAAGTCCTCTATCACGACGACCTCTCATCCGACAACAATACCTCGATGCATATCGTTTTAGCCTGGAGAAATACCCCGAAACACCATTTCCTCTATCTTCTCGCAAGAACCGTCCATGACCACGGGCTGGTGATGAAGGGAGTCAATGCCGCCTACATCCAGCCAAGCTCAGGCGAGGGAAATATTCTCATCATGTCTATCGGGCTTCACGGAAGCGACGGCAGGGAAGCCTGGGAAGTGGCCGATATCCCCGATTTTATCCGAGAGCTGATCACCGTCAAATACTTTACCCGCTTCGACCTGATCGAAGAAAGGCTCATCCAGCAGGGCTATATCTCGGGCAGCAAGGGAAATCTGGTCCGTTCAATGGTCAACTTTATCCACCAGGCCCTCGTCCACATCGATCCCAATGTCTATACGATTGACCATATCGAATGGGACCTTTGCCGCCTCCCCGACCTGACCAAAAAGATTTGCCACGCTTTCAAACTGCGATTCGATCCGATTCACAATAATTCGAAAAAATTTGCAGAACTGAACCGGGAAATCCTCGAAGATATCGACAAGCTCGACACAGGCCATGAGGAAAACGACGTCAGGCGGAAAAATGTTTTAAGGCAGGCGATAAACTTTGTCGCCTACACCCTCAAAACCAACTACTACCGCTATAATTACAGCGCCCTGAGCTTTAGGATCGATCCGGCCTACCTCGACCATATTCCTTTCGACCGCAAAAAGCTCTACCCCGAGCTTCCCTACGCGATATTCTACCTTAAAGGGATGAACTATTTCGGCTTCCACATTCGTTTCAAGGACCTCTCCCGCGGAGGACTCCGCACCGTATTTCCCGAGTACACGGAAAGAATGCGCTATGAGTGCGACCACATCTTTTCAGAGTGCTACAATCTGGCGCTGACTCAGCATAAGAAAAACAAGGAAATTCCCGAAGGAGGGTCGAAAGGGGTCATTTTCCTTGAGCCTCATGAAAGGATCGAAAGGGAGTTGAATATCCTCAAGAAAGAACTCGACAGCTCGGACATCGGAGAAGATGAACAAAAAATAAAGCTGAAGAGGTTTCAAAAGGGGCAGAAAACACAGCTCATGTACCAAGCCCAAAGATCCTTTGTGATCAATCTGATGTCCCTAATCAACTACGATAAGAAAAATGAGCTGGTTGCCAACCACATCGTCGACTACTGGAAAAAGCCCGAAAATATTTTTTTGGGCCCCGATGAGAACATGCACCATGAAACAATCGACTGGATCGCCGATTTTTCCATCAAAAAAAACTACGTCCCGGCCAGCAGTTTTATCACAAGCAAAACGCACGCGGGGATCAACCACAAGGAATACGGGATCACCTCGTCCGGGGTGAACGTTTACATGGAAGAGGTTCTCAAATACCTCGGAATCGATCCCCGGGAAAAAGAATTCACCATCAAGATGTCCGGCGGTCCGGACGGCGACGTGGCAGGCAACCAGATTTTCAACCTCGCAAAATATTATCCGCAAACCGCCAAACTTGTAGCCCTGACCGACGGAACCGGGACAATTTTCGATCCCTTAGGACTCGACCTTAAAGAACTTGTCAAACTCTTTCAAAACTCCAAAGGGATTCGAGAATACCCTGCCGAGCTTTTAAACGATGGCGGTTTCCTTGTCGATAAATTTACAAAGAGAAAGCAAACGGCTTTTATCCAGCAAACGCTCTGCTGGAGGAAAAATGGGGGCCGTGTTCAAGAAGACTGGCTCTCGAGCAGCGA
>SLFE01000011.1 GCA_007124415.1 Waddliaceae bacterium
GGAATCTTGTCCTCACACACAACCGACTCTCAGAGCTGCCGAACCTCGACAAACTCAAAAAGCTCAAGGGGCTTAACCTCATCGGAAACCAACTCAAAGAGCTGCCGAACCTCGACAAACTCGAAAACCTCAAGTTGCTTTACCTCGACACCAACCAACTCTCAGTTCTGCCGCCAGGGATCTTCGACGAACTCACAAGCCTCAAGAGCCTTAACCTCAGCAGAAACAAACTCTCAGTGCTGCCGGAAGGAATCTTCGACCAACTCACAAGCCTCGAGTGGCTTGACCTCAGCGACAATAAAATCAATAAAAACGATCCTGCTCTGCAAAATTTACCGGACCGTATAAGTGTGTTTGTCTAGACGAGGTATTGAACGACCGCTTCCTCAAAGCTACCTTGCAAGCATGAGTCTGAAGGCGCTGAAGCCCGAGCATCTGCTACGGGCAAGCCTCTCCCTTGAGGGAAAGGTATTGGACGATCATCTGACTTATTTAATAATTAGTTGCCGAGATACCTGGATATATACTTATCTTCATTTAGCTTAAGGACATGCAGATATTGGCCCATATCGTAATCCTCAAGATATCCCAAGCGTTTTGCAGTTTCATAGGCATTTTCTAGAATCGAAAACATTCTTTTCTTGTTCCTTTTGATCACTGAATCTGAAATTTTCAAAATCGAAGCTATCTCTTCAGGCTCAAAACGGAGCTCGTAGGAATCCTGATTTCTTTTCCTGATAATTAGCTCGAAGGCATATCTTAAAAAGATCAAGAACATGAATGTATAGGAAGAGGTCTTCTTTTTGCCTACCAAGGCCTGCACCTCGTCCCTCCAATTAGAGGGTATGAGCATGCAGTAGGTTTCGCGCTGATCCAGGAATATCGGGTTGGGTATAATCTCGTAGTAGTCTACCCTGTTCGATCCTTGATGATTGACCTCGAGAACGGTAATCAAGGGCCCTCTTCCGGTCACCTCCTCGATGAGCGGCTTTCCCTGTTTATCAAGAATCTGATTGCCGCTTCCGTCAAGCGCCTTCCGTTCATAGAAAAACGAGTAGTGCCTGTCATTCAATTCGTGCAAAGCCTCTATCGCCCGGGATATGGAGGCTATGGAATTTCTTTCTATTCCCAGGTACCTTAAGAGTTCTGATTGAGTGATTCTTAGCTTAGGGATGGTTTTCAGATACTTACACATATTGGAGAGGTTGACGTCTTCTTTCTCCTTCAGGTAGGCATCTCTAGAAACATGATTGACATTCCCCTTGTATGATGTTTGGGTGAAGCCTTTTAAAATCCCCTCCAAAACCCTGCATTGGTACTCGGTTATATCAATTCCAACTCTTCCAACGGTCCCCCTGATCAGGGGTTCGAATGACTTTTCGAGCGAATCGACATAGCTGTCGAAAAGGGTAAGCTGATTTTGCTCCCCTAACAGGTTTTTGACTGAATATAAGCTCATCTCCGTACAGTTGTTCTCGAGATTCACTTCCGACTCCCCTGCTTTAAAGGCCAAATTTGTTTTCCCCTTTTCTATAGGTTTGAACGGCTTCTTCAATTTCGTCCGAGCTGAGATTTGATAAGAACTCACAAACCGATTTTGTGATAATGCTCGTCAATGGGACCCTAGCAGAATGGGATATAGCTTTTATTTTTTCATACAACTCATAGTCGAGGTTGCAAGTAAGCTTATGGACATGCCCTGACGTGGCATGTTTGTTTGTCTCGGTTTTAACCTTTCTGGATCCGGGCTTGATTGCGTTGTCTATTCTATCTTGACTCTCTGAAAAGAGCGCGTTAATCCCCTTTCCAAAATTTTTCTTTTTGGCCATTTTCAACTCCTTTTAATTTCTCATCAACAGTTCTTCACACACGCTCTCATAGTCAAGGGCGCCGTTGCATTTGGCGCTATAGCGGAAAATATCTTTTTTGCTGTGGGGCGCCTCTGCTAGTGATACATTATCTCTTATACGCGTCTTGAATGTCGTTTCCTTAAAGAAATCTTCGATGACCTCGGCAAGCTCTTTATTAAGGATTTTTCTTCCATCAAACCGCGTGATAAGCACTCCGCCGAGTTTCAGATCGGTATTGACGCTGTCTTGGACCTTTTCGATGATTTGGACAAGCTTTTCAACGCCCTGCATAGAAAGAGGCTCAGCCGACAAGGGAATGATCACCTCGTCAGCAAATGCCAGGGCATTTGTCGTGAGAATCCCCAGAGACGGAGGGCAGTCGATCAATACATAATCGTACTTGTGAAGTATGCTCTTAAGGGCTTTTCCCAGAAGTTTTTCTCTGCCAATTTCCACACTTAATTCTATTTCAGCTCCAGCAAGATCCAGCGTTCCAGGAATGATATCTATGTTTTCATAGACATTGTAAATTGTCTGCTCGGGAGCGCAATTCTTGAGTAATAGTTGGTAAACATTGCTTTCCCCTACATTAAGCCCCAAGCTTGCTGTCAGGTTGGCTTGAGGGTCTATATCAACCAAAAGGATTTTTTTTCCTTTCCTGGCCAGCCCAGCTCCAATGTTACAGGCCGAGCAAGTCTTACCAACTCCCCCCTTGTGATTACTGAAGGCAATAACTTTTGCCAATTTTTCCTTAACTTCCATAGATTCCCCATCTTGTTTTGGTTGTATGGCTAAACGAGTCGACCTTGTTTACTTATTACCGATCTGGGCGAAGTGCGTATCACCATATCATATTCTCATATGTGAGACATATACCATATTCTGATGCGCATGTCCATACTATATTACCATACTCTTCATATTACGACACGGCACGTACTTGCTTACGGATCACACTCCCCTGCCCATTATAACTCCTATCATCTTATCATCGTATGAATACCATATGACATTCTTACCATAAGATAATACGCACTACCGCACAATATTACCGTATTATCGAAAGCACAGAAATACGATATTATAAACATACAATATGATCATATGACGAAAATAGACAAGCATTGTATTATGACACTTTACATAATATGGTATTACGACACTCCACGAACCCATCCACTTACCATATTATTATAATACGATATGATCGTATGACGCAAGGAACCGAATATTGTATTCTGAGACTATTTACAGCATCATACGCAACGCAATATCATAATCTACCAAGTATTGTAATATTGTCTTATACGCATCAGAGAAGTATGTACGCACCATATTCTTATAAGCGCAATATTATGGTATTCCGTTAAGAATGTATTACAACACTCTGATACGGACTGCCGTATCATATTACGATATGATGATAAGAGATTACGTGTATCCATATTAAAACATAATATTATCGTATTCACAGCCGAACACACTAACCGTAATACAATATTACCTTCTTACCAACATGACGGAAACCCTATACGCTAACGAATATCGTACGACGTGAATATGATACGGATAATATTACAATATTATAAGAGTGACATATGGTTGAACGGTCAATATTCCAATCATCTCATACTTTGGATAAGGGCGATATGTCATTACGTATAATATTGTCGTCATATTATCCATATCTGCCTCTCGGAATACTGTACGCATAGTATTACGGTAGTGCAAGAATATGCTGTTCACATTTTGTTGCACTTGTTCACAATCTGTTGCATTTGTTCACATTTTGTTGCAACACATTGAAGTTTAACACTTTTTGTCTTGACTTTGTGGAAATGTATATAATACTATGCGGTCAAATGAAAAATTTTAAATGCTCCTCGTGCAGGGGAGGGGAGAGAATTTAGAGAAGTTACAATAAAGACAAACAGGTCGAACGAGGCCCAGAAATAAAAAAC